>JALTAS010000108.1 GCA_027058925.1 Persephonella sp. | reverse complement strand
CCTGATAGACGCAACCTGCCCCTTTGTTAAAAAGGTTCATGAAAAGGTAAGACAGCTTGTTGAGGAAGGATACTTCGTAATAATAATCGGAGAAGAAGGACACCCTGAAGTTGTAGGTATTCTGGGACATCTTGAGGAAGTGGGAGGAAAAGGAATAGTTGTTGAGAACATGGATGACCTAATCAGAAAATTCCCAAAAAGGAACAGAGTTGGCGTTGTTGCCCAGACAACACAGAATGAGGAATTTTTTGAAGAAGCTGTTGGATACATAGCATCAAATGTTGAGGAGCTGAAAGTATTTAATACAATATGTGATGCCACATCTGTCAGACAGGAAGAAGTGAAAAGGATAGCAAAAGAGGTTGATCTGATGATAATAATAGGAGGAAAACACAGCGGGAACACAAGAAGGCTTGCCCAGATATCAAAGGCCCTTAACCCTAACACATACCATATAGAAAAAGCTGAAGAACTTAAAGATGAGTGGTTTCAAGGAGTAGAAAATATAGGTGTGTCAGCAGGTGCTTCAACTCCGGACTGGATAATAAAAGAGGTTGTTGAGAAAATCAAAGAAATTACGAAATAAGATTATAAGCCCTTTTTCAGTCCGGAGATAAATTGTGGATGAAAGAGTAAACATTGTAGTTGATGCATTTAAAACAACAATTGAGAATGTAAACATATTCGCTGTCATTATAGTCATTCTCATATTTGCACTGATAGGTTTTTTCCTCGTCTTCTGGGAAAAATTTGAGGAGTTTGTCTCAAAAAGATACCTAAAGAGATTATTTTTTAGAAACGGTGAAAACTACGGGCTAACAAAAACAGAACTTGAAATCCTGTGGAAATATGCAAATAAACTGCATAAAGATCCTTTTCTGGTTATAGAGTACAAAGCCCCATTTGAGAAAGTAATTCAGGCTTACATAGAGGAAAATCCTAATTACAGTGAAAATATGATAAAGAGCATGAGAAGGAAGTTAGGCTTTGATAGAATCCCTCCTTTTTTACCGCTTATCTCAACAAAAGATATAGAACTTTTCCAGACAGGTAATCTGTTATTTGAAAACAGAGTTCTTCCAGTTGCCCTCTACGATAAAGATGAGAGATTTATGTACTGGTATATTATAGATAAGAAACCACCATTTCCTTTTAAAAAGGGAAACACAGTAAAAATCAGATTTACAAGAGAAGATGATGCGGTCTACATAGTGGAAGGAAAAGTTGAAGATATATTTGAGGAAGAGGGGAAATACATAATAAAAATTCCTCATACATTCAAGTTCCTCCAGATACAAAGAAGAAGAGACTTCAGAATAAAAGTAAGTCTTCCTTTAGAGGTGATAACAACAGATAAAGAGGGAAATCAAGTAAAACTGAATATACAAACAACCGATATTAGTATAGACGGTGTTGGTTTTTGTGTAAATGTTATTGATGCAAAAAAAATCAAAATGAATATAGGAACAGAGATTAAACTGAAAATAAAATTTGAAGACAGACAGATTGAAGGTGCAGCGGTGGTAAAAAATATAAGAGAGATAGGGAAAAATGTATGTTACGGTACAGAATATTCCAAACTGGAAAATGAGGATAAAAACTATCTGATCAAGTTTGTCCAAAACCAACAACAGAAACTTCTAAAAGAGTACAAAAGACTAAAACTCTTTGAATAGAGAGGATAAAGTTGGATATAGCAACATTAATAGGAATAGTTGGGGCATTTTTACTCCTTACAATCTCTATAGCTTTAGGTGGAAGTCCACTTGCTTTTGTTAACATACCATCAATACTTATTGTTGTAGGTGGAGGTTTTGCGGCTTCACTGTCATCATACCCTCTAAAAGAACTTTTAAACGGTGTAAAGGCAATAGGAAAAGCCCTTAAGCCAGGTCTTCCCGATCCTTTAGAACATATAGATTTTCTGGTTGATGTTGTAAATAAAGCAAGAAAAAATGGAATACTGGCACTTGAGTCAGACATAGACAGCTTTTATGAAAAGGATCAAATGTTTGGAGACATAATGAGAATGTTGATAGATGGTCAAGACATTGAAGAGATCAAAAGCAATGCAGAAACAGCACTTATGAAAATAGATCAGGATCTATCAACAGAGGTTGCTGTCTGGGAAGCCCTTGGAGAACTGTTTCCAGCCTTCGGTATGATAGGAACTCTGATAGGACTTATCCAGATGCTACAGAACCTTAACGATCCTTCAGCCTTAGGTCCTGGAATGGCCGTGGCTATGATAACAACACTTTACGGAGCCATTCTCGCTAACGCTCTTTGTGTCCCAGTTTCAAAAAAGCTGAAATACTATAAAGATATGTCCCTCCTTCTTAAAGAGAGCTATATCCTAACAGTTGAAGCGATAAACAGCGGAACAAACCCAAATGTTCTCAGAGGAAAAATAATGTCGCTCCTTGGGGTTAAAGCCGGAGAAGAAATGTAATGGCACGCAAAAAAAAAGAAGAATGCAAAAAAATGCCCGGCTGGCTTATAAGTTTTGGGGATCTGATGTCCCTTTTGCTAACTTTTTTTATACTTCTGTTTTCAATGGGTACGATTTCCCTTGAAAAGTTTCATATGGTTATAAAAGGGGTTACAGAATCTTTAGGAGGAAGAAAGGTATATCTTGAGCAAAAGCTTTTAAATCAATCAAATGTTCCCCTTGAGTTTCCCCAGATGTATCCAAAAATGAAAAGAAAAAAAATGTTAACAAAAGAGCTTCTTGAAATTCAAAAGCAGTTGAAAAAAGAAGGTATTCAGGCCGATATAATCCAGCACGGAAGTATAATCAGGTTCAGAATAAATACGGACAGATTTTTTCCACCCGGAAGTGCAACCCCTTATCCTGAAGCGATACCTTACATTTTTGATATATGCAGAAGAATGAAGCCTGCCGGTTTCACCGTTGTTATAGAAGGACATACAGATAACACTCCTATAAAAACAAAAAAATACAGTTCAAATCTTGAACTTTCTGCATTCAGAGCCCTTAATATACTCAAAATGTTTCTCCAGTGCGGTTATCCAGAAAAACTCCTTGCAGCAAGAGGTTATGGTCCATACAGGCCTGTAGCACCTAACGACACTCCAAAAAACAGGGCAAAAAACAGAAGGGTTGAGTTTGTTATTGACGCATCATAGGTGAAAAGATGGCGAGGAAAAAAAAGGAAGAATGTCCAAGTGTTCCAGCTTGGCTTATAAGCTTTAGCGATCTGATGTCTCTTTTACTTACTTTCTTTATCCTTCTTTATTCAATGAGCGTTCTTGATATAAAAAAATTGATGAAATTCCTATGGTATTTCCAGGGGGAAAAAGTTCTCCAGTACACAAAAACCCTTGCTCTTATTCCTCCTATAAGCATGTTACCAAGAGATATGGCTTTAACATTAAAAGAAAGAGTAAAAAGAATTCTTCCCATTCATGCTTATCAGATTGAGGTTATAGAAGATTATGTTATATTGAGACTGTTTAATGATGTTGTTTTTGAAAAAGAGAGTGCACAGCTTTCAGAAGATGCAAAAAAAGCTCTAAAAAATGTTGCTCAGGCATTGAAAGCCCTTTCAAAAAATGAGATAGATATAAGGATAGAAGGGCATACAGATATAACTCCTCCTGAAAGAATTGATCCTTGGAATCTTTCTGTAAAAAGGGCTGTAGCTGTCGCTGAATTCCTCATAAAAAACGGTGTTGATCCCCAAAAAGTGTCAGCTACTGGATTTGGAAATACCAAACCTATATATACATGGAACCATCCTCTTTTGAGAAGAAGAAATGACAGAGTTGAGATAATAATAAAAGTAAAGCTGTCAAGAAATGATCTTCTAAAAGAAAAAAAATAAACTGGTAACATTTCGGTAACTTTCCTCCTGTAGTATTTAATCGAAATTAAACTCAGGAGGTAATCAGCCATGAAGAAGGCTAAATTTTTGATGACCGCCATTTTAGTATCAAGCATCGGGGCTTATGCCCAGGTAGGACAAGTTCAACAGCAGACTAATTCTGGAACCACAACTCCAGACCCTGCTGCCACACAGACAAATGGTGGAACACCAGCTACAGCTCCAGATCCTGCTAAAGTGCAAATTAGAGACCTTGTTGAAAAAGTAAAAACAGCTCCCCCTGACAAAAAGTACATATATATGAACCAGTTGAAAGAAAAGATGATGGAAATGAACAGAAAAGAAAGGGAAAAGTTCATGCATGAAATAGTTGAGGAACTAAGAGAAAATCACCATGAAAAAGAACATTCTAAGGAATATGAGCATGAACACGAGCATGAATACAAAAACAGCGAACATTACGATGATATGATGGAAAAATCCCATGAAGTAGAAGAACACACAAATGAAATGCAGGAATATATGATGGAAAAATCAAATGAGATTGAAGATAAAAGCACAGAAACTCAAGAAAGATCAAGTCTGAATGAAGGATACGAATATGAGATGGAACATGATAGGGACTAATATGAATCTGTATAATCTTTTGAGATTTATTTGGGATTAAAACAGTATAACAGGTTCCCGGGAACCAAAAAAATAAAAAAGGAGTAAGGAATGGGGAAAAAAATAATTACAGCAGGGCTAATACTCTCCTGTATTTATCCGGCGGCAGCATTTACAGATTCTGATTTAGATGGTGTTGATGACAGATATGACAAATGTCCAAACACCCCTTTTAATCAGCTTGTTGGACCTGACGGATGTCCTTTAGGAAAAGCAAGGCAGGAAAGAATATCAAAACCTAAAGGCACCTTTTATCTGAAGATTGGAGGTGGTTATTCCAAAGACGGTTCAGATAGCTCTGTTTACTCCTCAGTATCTGTAGCATACGCCCGTAAGGGTTTTTATCTTTCTTGGACATCCTACTACTATTTTCAAAATGATTATGTAAATGATTCTGGACTTGGTAATAGTTTTCTTTACGGAAGTTATGCCAGATTTTTCGGAAAAACATACAGTATTTTTGGCTTAAACATAAAACTGCCAACAGGAAACGGCAAACTTACAGACAATAAATTTGATTTTACCCCTTCCATAACCCTTGATTACATTAGAGGAAAGGACGATTACTTCATATACTACGGATACACAATAAAGGGAGATTCAAACAAAAAAAATGTTAATACTGTATCTGTGGGGGCAGGATATCAGCTATCTAAAAAATTCTACAACAGTTTATCAGTAGATATGGGTACATCGGCGATAACAGGAAAAATGAGATACTATTTGAGCTATTTTAGCCTTTACAGATTTAGCAAAAAATATTATGCAACATTCAGTTACAGTTACGGTCTGAATAATGCAGCAACAGACCATTCATTTTTCGGAAAATTGGGGGTAAGGTACTAAAGATGAAAAGGATCCTTCTTGTTGAGGATGATACAGTTTTAGCAAATAGCCTCGTCAGGTATTTGAAAATGCACGGATATGATGTTGATATCGCTAAAAGCTATTATGAAGCTGGAGATAAAACTTTTGAAAACAGCTATGATCTTTACATCTTAGACATCAACCTGAAAGATGGAAGCGGTATTAATCTCCTTGAGGATCTAAGGTTTGCAGATGACAAAACTCCCACAATCTTTATAAGTGCTTTGAGAGATTCTAAAACGGTAGTTAAAGGGTTTAATGCTGGGGCTGAGGATTACATAAAAAAGCCTTTTGATCCAGACGAACTTCTTGTACGGATAAAAGTACGTATAGAAAGCAAAACAGGAAGAGAAGGAAAAGAGGAAGAAATATCCTACAAATATATCACAATAAGAGAAAATATCGCATACAAAAATGGTAAGCCCCTTGACCTTACCCCTCTCCAGCTTAACTTTTTAAAAAAGCTGATAAAAAATCAGGGAAGGGTTGTTCCAAAGGAAAAATTTTTTGAGCTTATGGAACAACCCTCTGATCTTGGTTTAAGAGTAACCATGTCCAAAATTAAGAAAAAAACAGAACTTAATATAAAAGCTGTTAGAGGAACAGGATATATCTTGCAATGATAAGAATTTTTCAAAACAGGTATGAAAGGGAATCCTTCCTAAAAAGCTTTTTACTTTTTTTTCTTTCTATGTTTGTTTTTGTTTCCCTTTTATTTGTTTTCTATTACAAAAACTTAAAGCAGGAAAAACTTTACTCACTTTACCTTGAGATGAAAAATTACTCCCTTACACTAAAAGGAGATAAGTTTGAAACAGAGCTTGTTCCATTAAAAGAGAAAAAATTTTATGAACTTTTAGAAAACTCAGGCAGTTATTATATAGATGTTCCGATACCATTTGTAAAAAATGAAGCTTTAAGAATAAAATACAGCAAAGACAGGTTTAGAAAAGAACTTGTGATATCCACAGAAAAAATTACTTACATCTACGCTTTATCTACCCTTCTGATTTTTATTCTGTCATTTTTGTTTTCCTTTTATTCTATATCTCCTTTGAGAAGAGCATACTCCATGCTTGACGAATCTGTAAAAGACATAATCCACGACATAAACACCCCTGTTTCAAGCATACTGATTAATATGAAAATCCTTAAATCAAAATATAAAGATGATGAAGACGTTGAAAACACAATACTGGCAACAAAGCAGCTTTCTAATATATACAACAACCTTAAAACCCTTATAAAAGAAACTGAAAAAAGTGTGCAGGAAGTAAATCTCAAAGATATTGTAGAATCTGAGATCAATTTTTTCAAAAAACTTCATCCAGAAATAAAGGTAGAAACAGTTTTAAAGGATCTTGTCGTTAATGTGGACAGAACTGTTGCAGAAAGAATAATAACAAATCTCCTTTCAAATGCCTTTAAACACAACACAAGAAATGGTTATGTAAAAGTAAAAATTGATAAAAATGTTGTAATAAAAAACTCATCACCTTATATTAAAAATCCTGATAAACTCTTTGACAGATACTACAGGGAAACGGACAGAGGGATAGGAATAGGTTTAAATATAGTCAAAAAGCTTTGTTTGGAAATAGGATGGGAAGTCAGCATCAGTTATGAAAAAGGAGAGTTTACAGCTCAGATAAAGCTGTAAAAATAAGGCTCAAATTACAGGAAAAATACACAAAAAAATGCTAAAATTTCTGTTTAAGCAATCAATATTATGGGGTTTATTATGGAAAACTTTCAGGATGAGTTTGAAAAGCTGTTAGAGGAAGAATCTGCAAACATACATTTTTACCACAAAGGACAGATAATAAAAGGGAAAATAGTAAAAATACAGGAGAAAACAGCATTTGTTGATGTGGGACAAAAAACAGAAGTTGCTATAGATACAAGAGAGATTGAAGGACTGAAAGAGGGAGATGAGATAGAAGCTGTTTATCTTGGGAAGAAAAACAAAGAAGGTTATGATCTTATATCAAGAAGACCTATCCTTTTCAGAAAATATCTTGAAAATATTGAGGATGCCTTCAAAAACAGACAGAGGATAAAGGCAAAACTGGTTAAAAAAGCCAATAAAGGGTTTCTGGTTGATATAAATGGAATAAAAGCATATTTACCATATTCAGAATCAGGCCTAAAGAGAGGTGAAGAGTTCCCTCCAGCAGAATTTGATATATATGTTATAAAGTTTGAAAAAAGGGAAAAAAACCCAAATATAGTTGTTTCAAGAAAAGATGTTATAAGGGAAGAGGAAGAGAAGAAAAAGGAGCAGATATTCAATCTGCTTGAAGAGGGAAAGGTTGTAAAAGGCAAGGTCGTAAAGATATTTGAAAACGGTGTTGTTCTATCCTTGGAAAACACAGTGTTTGGATTTCTCCCCCAGAGTTTATATTCTTGGAACAGATCAAGGAAAATCAGTCAGGAACTATCTGTAGGCGATGAGATTGATGTTGCAGTCAAAAACCTTGATAGGGAAAACAAAAAAATCGTTTTCTCAAGAAGAGATCTTGAACCTGATGCATGGAAAGAGTTTGATAAAAAAGAAGGGGAGATCGTTGAGGGAAAAATTAAAGAGATAAATGATTACGGGATAGTTGTTAAAATTGGAGATATAGAAGGTTTCATATACAAAATGGAAACAGATCATCTAAGACCTCTTGATTACAAAAACAGATTTAAAACAGGTCAGACTGTAAAAGCAAAAATAATAGAGTTAGACAGGAATAGGAGAAGACTAAAACTGAGTATCAAAGCAACTGTTCCCCATCCTGTAGAAAAATTTCTAAAAGAAAATCCTGAAGGATCTGTTATAGAAGGAAGAATAAAAGAGATAAAAACAAAAATGGCCGTAGTAGATCTTGGAGATATAGAAGGTGTCCTTCATATTGAAGATGCAACATGGAACCCAAAAATAAAAAATATATCAAACATCCTGAAGGGAAAATCAGTTAGACAGTTCAAAGTTTTAGGGAAAGAAGGAAACAGAATCAGACTCGGTTTAAAACAGTTCAGGGAAAATCCATGGGAGAGTTATCTGTCAACCCACAAAGAAGGCGATATAGTAAGAGGAAAAGTTATTAAACTGATTGATAGGGGAGCTTTTGTTGAGCTTGATGAAGATGTTGAAGGGTTCATACCAGTAAGCCAGATTTCAAAAGAAAAGATAGAAATACCAAGTGATAAACTTTCACTCAATCAGGAGGTTGAAGCAAAAATAATCAGAATAAAAGGTAACGATATAATACTCAGCATAAAGGCTGTTGAAAAGGAAAAAGAAAAAAATGAGATAAAGAAAAATCTTGAAAAGGTCAAACCTAAAGGGGATTCTTTAGGAACTCTGGGGGATATTCTCAAAGAAAAACTCAAGGGGTTAGAAAAATAAATGCTGTTTGACATACTTCTTTTTGTTCTGGGGCTGATCTTTATACTCATATCAGCAGAAATATTTACAAATGGTGTTGAAGCATTAGGACACAGGTTAAAACTTTCAACAAACTTTACAGGAAGTGTCCTCGCAGCTGTCGGAACAGCCCTGCCTGAAACAATTCTGCCTATAATAGCCGTGCTGTTTTTCGCAGAAGGAAAGGGACACGAGATAGGAGTGGGGGCTATTTTAGGCGCTCCTTTCATGCTGGCAACACTGGCTTTTCCCCTTATAGGTATTACCGTTTTGTTAGGCTATTTTCTTTTGAGAAAAAGGGATCTTGAGCTTCATATTGAGACCATCGGTTTTAGAAGAGATATGGTATTTTTTCTTTTTGCTTACTCAATAGCACTTTTTATCGTTCCATTTGAAAATCACACACTTAGAATTTTTACAGCTTTATTTTTGATCGGCTTATATGTTCTTTATGTGATGTTAACACTGAAAGGAAAAAGCAACGAGATGGAAGCTGTTGAAAAGCTGTACTTTTCCCCAAATAATCCTCACCCACCTATCATTATTATCATAATTCAGGTCATAACAGCTCTTATAATAATGATCAGTGGGGCACATATGTTTGTAAGCGGAATAGAAAAGATAAGCCTTCATTTTGGATTTCCTGCTTTACTGTTCTCTCTTCTTGTTGCTCCAATAGCTACAGAACTGCCGGAAAAAGTAAACAGTATATTCTGGGTTCTCAGGAAAAAAGATTTTCTCGCCATTGGAAATGTTAGTGGAGCGATGGTTTTTCAAAGTACACTTCCCGTAAGTTTTGGTATAGTTTTTACCGAATGGAATATAACAGGGCTTGCTCTTGTATCAGGAATATTTGCTATAATGGCCGGTTTTTTAGCATTAACTCTGTCTTATGTTGAGAAAAAGTTAATACCTTTTGGCCTTACATTTGGAGGAATATTTTATATTTTTTATTTATACCTTGCTGTCAAAGAATTTATTTAAGGGGTAGATATGGATCTGAGCAAAGAAATTCAGTCATTATCTGAAAAAATTGAGATCTTAAGAAAAGAGATAAAACAGGGGAAAAGGGAAAAAATAGATGAGCTTATCCAGGCAAGGAAAGAGTTTAGAAAACTGGCAAAAACAAAAATGCAGCAGCTTTCAGCATGGGAGAGGGTTCAGCTTGCAAGACATCCTAAAAGACCACACACAAGCGATTACATACAGAACCTGTTTACAGATTTTGTTGAGCTTCACGGAGACAGAAGATTTGGAGATGATAAAGCCATAATAGCCGGATTTGCATTTTTTGAAGGAATTCCTGTTGCTGTAATAGGACATGAAAAAGGAAAAGACACCAGAGAAAAGATAGAAAGAAACTTTGGCATGCCCCACCCTGAAGGCTACAGGAAAGCCATCAGAATTATGAAGCTTGCTGAAAAGTTCAACAGACCAGTTATCACATTTATTGATACTCCGGGAGCTTACCCGGGAATCGGAGCAGAAGAAAGAGGTCAGTCTCAGGCTATCGCCGAAAGCATTATGACGATGGGAGGTCTAAAAACTCCTATTGTCTGCACAGTTATCGGTGAAGGTGGAAGCGGCGGAGCCCTTGCCCTTGGAGTAGGAGACAGAATACTTATGCTTGAAAACTCAATATACTCTGTTATTTCCCCAGAAGGCTGTGCTGCCATACTTTTCAAATCACAGGAGAAAGCCCCTGAAGCTGCCGAAAGCCTGAAAATAACAGCAAAAGACCTTAAAGAGCTTGGAATAATAGACTGTATAGTTCCTGAACCACTTGGAGGGGCACACCTCCAGCCTAAAAAAATGTTCAGGCTTTTAAAGAGAGCTTTAAGAAATAGCCTGAAAGAGATCATAAACATAGCCCCTGATGTGCTTGTGGAAAAAAGGCAGGCAAAATTTTACTCAATGGGAAGGTTCACAGAGAAATAAATGAAAATCGTTGTGTGGCAGACAGCATTCTTAGGAGACCTTATTCTCACAACGCCCCTTTTCAGATCAATAAAAAATCTTTTTCCTGAAAGTAAACTCACCGCAATAACGAAACCTTTTGGGAATGATGTTTTGAAAAACAACCCTCATATTGATAAGCTGATCATTTATGACAAAAAAAAGGACTCAAACCTCCAGCTGATAAAAGAATTAAGATCAGAAAGATTTGATATAGCTATATCCCCTCACAGATCCCACAGGGCATCATACTCACTTTTTCTGTCAAAAATTCCTTTCAGGGTAGGTTTTGACAGGGCAGGATTTTCATTTCTTTACACAAAAACAGTTCCCCATAGATTTGATGGGACACATGAAATAGACAGAAACCTTTCTCTGCTGAAAGTTTTTAAAGAGTATGATGAATCAAAAATCCAGAGATTTCCTGAGATATTCCTTAATAAGGAGGAGGATAGTTATTACAAGAAATTGGGTCTAAAAAGCAAAAGTTACATCCTTATTGCCCCAGGTTCTAAATGGAAAACAAAAAGATGGACAGCAGAAGGATTTTCAGACCTGATTGATACTCTTTTAAAAAAAGGTGAGAAGGTTGTTATTTTTGGAGGTCCAGAAGATACTGATTTTACACAGGATATTATCAAAGGAAAGTCAGGGATTATAAACATTGTAGGAAGAACATCTTTAAGAGAAAGCTTTAGCCTGGTAAAACATGCAAAAGCTTTAATATCAAACGATTCTGCCCCTGTTCACATGGCTGTTTCTTTTAACACCCCTGTTGTTGATATTTATGGTCCAACAATTACAGATTTTGGCTTTTACCCTTACAGAAACGGCATAATAGTTGAGGTGAAAGGTTTAAAATGCCGCCCCTGTGGTCTTCACGGACACAACAAATGCCCTACAGGCACCTTTGAATGTATGGAAAAAATATCAGCTGAAATGGTGCTCAGCGCCCTCTACAAACTTCTATAAGTTAGGAGCCTCTTTTTCAATAATCTGGGCTATATCTCCCATCTCTTTGCCAAGTAGGTAAACTATATCATCAAGGGTCAAAATCCCTGTCAGATTTCCGTTATCATCAACAACAGGATATCTTCTAACACCTCTACTTTTAACCTTTTCCAGTGCCTCAAAAAGTCCATCATTTTCATTTATCACAACAAGATCAGCCGTCATTACATCTCTCACAGCCGTGTTGTATGGCTTATTTTCTTTTACAACCCTTACAACAATATCCCTGTCTGTGAGCAGTCCTACAGGCTTTCCGTTATCAACAACAACAACGCTTCCAACGTTTGCTTCTGCCATCAGTCTTGAGGCATCTAAAACTGTTGATTCAGGTGAAACGGTAACTACAGTTGATCTTGCTATGCTTTTAACTCCCATGGCAAACACCTCCTTCTTACTTACAAGACTAAATATAACCTCTGGTAAAATTTATGCAATCAAACAAATGGGGTAGCAGGATGGGCATACATATAAACGCAAAAGAGGAGATAAAAAAGATAGCATCCCAGCTCAAAGATGACCTTATCAGCTGGAGAAGGCATATACATATGTATCCTGAGCTTTCAGGGGAAGAAAGAAAAACAGGAAAGTTTGTTTCTGAAAAACTAAGGGAGTTTGGTGTTGATCAGGTTATTGAGAATTTTGGGGGAACTACAGCCGTTGTCGGAATAATAAACGGAAAGCATGATGTGACCGTTGCCCTGAGGGCAGATATGGACGCTCTTCCTATGGAAGAAAAATCCGGTAAACCTTACGCATCAAAAGTTCCCCATGTGATGCATTCCTGCGGACATGACGCCCACACCACTATGCTCCTTGGGGCTGCAAAAATCCTGTGCAGTCTGAAAGAACACCTTCAGGGAAATGTGAAACTGATATTCCAGCCCTGTGAGGAGAGACACGACTGTGG
>JALTAS010000107.1 GCA_027058925.1 Persephonella sp. | reverse complement strand
GGATGGAAGAATTATAACCTCTTTCTTTGATGAAAAGAGAAAACTTCCAGCAAGATAAATATCAAGTATCACTATAAACAAAAGTCCCAAAACAATTAATATTCTTTTCAATACTACTTCCCTTTTTCATTTAAATTTAGGCCAGATATAAAACAAATGGAAGCGACAGGCATTTATTCGGTTTATAATTTTAAATAAAAAATGGGAGAACCGTAATGATAGGTATATTAGGAGGAAGCGGACTTTATGATATTGATGGTTTACAGATAATTGAGGAGAGAGATATTCACACACCTTTTGGAGAGCCTTCAGACAGATTTGTAATCGCAGATTACAGAGGAAAAAAGGCTGTTTTTCTTCCAAGACATGGAAAAGGACATAAATACCCTCCTCACCTTATCAACTACAGGGCAAATCTCTGGGGATTTAGGAAGTTAGGTGTAAAAAGGATCTTATCTATAAGTGCTGTTGGAGGAATTAATCCTCTTCTCAAACCTGGTGATTTTGTTATAACAGACCAGTTTATTGATTTCACAAAGGTAAGACCTGTGACTTTTTATGAAGGGGTATATACGATAATAGATGAGGAGGATCAAAATAACGATCTTGTAAAGGAATACATGAGCAACGACAGGGTTGTCCATATAGATGTTACAGAGCCTTTCTGCTCTGCAATGAGGGACACACTGAAAAAAGTATTATCACAAACAGGAAACAGATTTCATATAAAAGGAACTTATGCAGCTACAGAGGGACCAAGACTTGAAACATCAGCAGAGATAAAAGCTCTTTCAAGACTGGGAGCAGATATTGTTGGTATGACACTTGTTCCTGAGATTGTTCTTGCAAGGGAACTTTCCATGCATTTTGCCTCTTTAAATGTTGTTACAAATCTTGCAGCTGGTATATCAGGTGAAAGGCTTACATCTGATGAGGTAATACAGATGATGAAAGAAAAGAATGATGTTATTAAACAGATAGTCTTGATGTTTATTGAAGAACTCCCTGAGGAGTTAAACTGCAGCTGCGAAGATGTTCTAAAAGGAGCTGCTATATAGGTCTGTAGCAGACATTGACTTTTTTTATTTTATTGTTTTCATCAAACCAGAGTGTTTCCATAGCAAGAAGATCAGAAACAGATATATAAAAAATAGTTATACAGTTTTCCCCTGTGGTGTAGTCTATAAGCTCAAAATTCAGATCAGGAAACTTTTTTAATGCCTCCTTCCAGTATCTGCCAACCTCTTCTTTTCCTTTTAATGTTGATTTATTAGAAAAACCTGATATTCTGATCATTGGTGATGTAACCTCCACATCATCAGTGTAATGGCTGAGAATAGTAGATATATCTCTGCTATTCCATACTCTTATCCAGTTTTTTACAAAATTGTAATTATTTTCCACATCGTTCTCCTAAATCTTAAAAGGATTTCTAACTTTTCCAATTATATCTTTTTGTGTTGGATAATTTCCTGTGCAGACATTATCCCTCTCCAGAAGATAAAGCTGATCTTCTGTAACAGGTGGTTCTGGAAACAATCTGAATACTGGAAGCATAAACCAGAAAAATGATGAGGGCATCTGGATCACAATCCTTTTTTTTCTAATGTAAGAAAGTGCAAACTCAAAAAGCTCCTTGTAGCTGACTATTCTATTACCACACAGCTCTACTATTAAATTTTTCAGTTTTTCATCCTCAACACCTTTTCTTATCAGATCAACAATATCTTCAACATGAACAGGCTGAACTTTTCCTTTTGGGGCAAATATAACAGGCGTCATTCTTGAAAATTTCTTTAGATCCTCAAAAAGTTTCTGTCCCTTTCCTAAAACAATTGAAGGTCTGAGAATGAGGTAATCAATGCCAGAGTTTATTATCAAGCTTTCTCCCATAGCTTTTGTTTTTGCATACATACTTTTAGAGTTTATGTCTGCACCGAGGGCTGATACATGAATTATTTTTCTAACACCTGTCTTTAACGATCCATTTACGATCTGTTCAACAAAATCAACATGAACTTTATGAAATGTTACACCTCTTTTTTTATCCTCATTCAGTATGCCAAGCAGGTTAATAACAATCTCAGGTTTGTGTTCCTGTATAAGAGCTGATAAATTTTCTTCAAAAGGGATAACCTTAACATTCTCCGTTTTTTTTCCGACCTTTGAAATGTTTCTGACTGGAAGGAGTATCTGATTATCTCTCTCAAGATCATCAACAACATAACTTCCTATAAAACCTGTCCCGCCTGTTATAAATAGTTTCATACCTCAACTTCTACCCTGTTTTTACCTTTTTTCTTCGCTTTGTACATCGCCTCATCAGCCCTCATAAGCAGGTTCTCAACAGTGTCGTCCTGTTCAACCTCTGTCACTCCGAAGCTTGCGGTTACACGAATTTTTTTCTCTTTTCCATTTATGTTTACTTTTATCTCTCTGTTTTCTATTATCTTTTTCAGCCTTTCAGCAACCTTGACAGCATCTTTAAGCTCAACTCCAGGAAGAAGTATGGCAAATTCTTCACCCCCAATCCTTCCAATAACTGTATTTGCCCTGAGGTAAAACTTAAATATGGTGGCAAGTTCTTTAAGAACAATATCTCCTATAACATGCCCGTACTCATCATTTATCTTTTTGAAATCATCCACATCAACAAATATGAGAGAGGATGGATAGTTTCTCAGCTTCCTGTCTTTTACAGCATCCTCAAGGACTCTTTCAAACCTTCTTCTGTTTGTAAGTCCTGTAAGAAAATCAATCGTTGCCTCTTTTCTTGCAGATGCAAGTTCTTCTTTTAATGAAATAACTTCTGAATGGTAAGATTTCAGTTCATTTTTTAGTTTATTATTTTCCATTCTGAGCTTTTTAAGCTCACTCAGGATCTCCATAACAGCATCATTTACAGTTTCAATTGTTGCTTCTTTTTTGACCTTTTCAAGTTTATCTGTGTGGGTATCTATTCTGTCCTGATAGTTATCAATGTTGTTAATAAGATCTTTTAATGTTTCATCAAGTTTTGTTGCTATATTTTTGAATTTTTCGGCAAGTTCTTCCGGGATAGATTCTTTCTCCCTGTTAATATCTATATCCTGATAGTCTTCTTCGTATATATCTTTGTAGAGTCCTATTAGCTCAAGATCATCAAGTTCCTTTTTCTGCTCTGCAAGAGAACAGAAAATATAAAACCATTTCTCGTAATTTTTTGGAACAGGTGGAATGTTGTGTTTTATAAGAAAACTAAGTTCTTTTCTAACAATATTCATAAGAAGTTTAATATCTTCATGGCTTAACTTTTTTGTTCCCTTTAGT
>JALTAS010000106.1 GCA_027058925.1 Persephonella sp. | reverse complement strand
GTATTATGGTTAATGTTAAAAATTATATATGGCTAAATCCAAATTTCGGGGGCGATATATGAATGCCATACAGAAACTAACAGAGCTGATATTTTCATTAAAAACAACGGTTGTTTTGCTTATTTTATTTGGTGCTGTTGTTGGAACCGCAACATTTATTGAGAATGATTTTGGGAGAGAAACCTCTTACGCTCTTGTGTACGGCTCAAAATGGTTGGAAATCCTACTTACTTTGCTAACCATAAACCTTACAGGGAATATATTCAGATACAGAATGTGGCAACCTAAAAAAATACCCCTTCTAATTTTTCATCTATCATTCATTGTGATTTTTGTAGGAGCTGCTGTTACGAGGTATTTTGGATATGAAGGAACGATGCACATCAGGGAAAAACAGGAACAAAACAAAATATTCTCAAGGGATCCATTCCTTCAAATAACAGTAAAAAAGGGTGAAAAAGAGTTCAAACATGAAAGACCTCTGCTTTTATCTGCTGTTCCTGTTTTTAATGTGAACAATTTTGAAGAAAAATTAGATATAAACGGAAAAACTCTGACAGTAAGATACAAAAACTTTATAAAAGGTGTCACAACACAGGTAAAAGAAGATCCTGAAGGTGAACCTATAATCACACTCCGTGCTTCAGCAGGTATGGACAGTATAGATCTCACAATGAAAGAAGGCTCTTTTGAAGATTTTGGAAGTTTTGCATTCATATTTTCAGATCCTGATAAGTTTAAACAAAGGCTTGAAGGAAAAGATTTTGTATTCTTTTTTGTAAAAGACGGTAAGTTTTACCTTCTTTCAAACCTGCCTGTAAACTGGATGAAAATGTCAGACAGATCTCAGGGGGTTATAAAGGCAGGTAATAAATACCCTTTAGAGGGTGGAATACTTTATTCTGTGGCAGGATTGAATTTTGTAATAAAACAGGCTGTCCCTAAAGGAAAGGAGATCGTTGTTCCCCTCCCAAGATCAAAAGATATTTATAAAAATTCCTCAGTACTTTCTGCCCTTTTTGCTGAAATTGAGTATGAGGGTGAGAAAAAGGAAGTAGCACTTTTAGGTAGAGGAGGAGGAGCTCCGGGGATTCCCAAAAAACTGAAAATAAAGGATTTAGATCTTGAGCTTGAATGGGGAGCAAAGGTAATAAATCTGCCGTTCAGTCTTTACCTTGAAGACTTTGTTATGAAAAAGTATCCCGGTTCAATGAAGCCATCTTCCTACGAAAGCCATGTTATTGTTATAGACAAGAGGAAAAATCTCAGAATGCCTTACAACATATATATGAACCATCCACTTGTTTATGGTGGATACAAATTCTTCCAGTCTTCTTACGATCCTGATGAATTAGGAACAATTCTTTCTGTCAATCATGATCCTGGAGTGATACCTACATACATAGGATATGCTCTTTTGATGCTTGGCTTGTTCCTTAATCTTCTAAATCCCTTCAGCCGATTTGGGAGGACTTTAAAAATGCTTAACAAAGATGTACAAAAAGTAATTCTTATAATGATTGCAATACTTGGATTTTCCTATAGCTCTATCGCCTATCCTGGAATGGAAAAAGATAAATCCAAACAGGCTGTTCCCCAAAAACCTAATATGGAAGAGATAATCCAAACAGTAAAAAAGATAGACAAAAATCATGCTGAAAAATTTGGGACTGTTCCTGTTCAGACAAGCGACGGTAGAATAGAACCTTTTGATACTTTATCTATTGAAGTAGTAAACAAAATCCACGGGGGTCCGTCTGTTTTAGGGCTTACTCATAACCAGATTTTGCTTGGAATGTTTCTAATGCCAGGACCATGGCAGTATGTAAAAATAATAAAGGTTAAACATCCGGCTATAAAGAAAATGCTTGGAATACCGATGGATCAAAAATACTTTGCCTTCATAGATGCTTATGATCAGAAAGGGATGTATAAGCTTGCTGATGCTGTGGAGGTCGCAAGAAGAAAGGATCCATCTCAGAGAAACCAGTTTGATAAAGAGATACTGAAGATAGATGAAAAGCTTTACATTTGCTATCTTGCTTTTACAGGAGAAATTCTCAGGATATTTCCTAAAGAAAATGACCCAAACAACACATGGTACGGCCCAAGGGATGCTCTTAAAACTTTTCCTGAGAGACAGAGAGAAGAGGTTGCAACAATTCTGTCTAAGTATATACATGGTGTACAAAAAGGTCTCCAGGAAGGAAACTGGGAAGCTGCGAATCTTGCTATTGATAGTATAAAAGATTTTCAAAAAAGATACGGATACAAAGTTCTTCCTTCAGAAACAAGATTGAAAGCCGAGATTCTGTACAATAAGCTCCTTGTATTTGAAAGACTAACACCTTTTTATTTCCTTACAGGTTTTATATCCCTTGCTTTGATTTTTATAAAAATATTCAGACCCAACTCAAATGTGGATAGATTCAGCAAAATTGTATTAATACTTTTGATTACAGCATTTCTTGTACATACAGCCGGCCTTGGTCTCAGATGGTATGTTGCAGGACATGCTCCATGGACTGATGCATATGAATCAATGCTATTTATATCATGGGCTGTTGCCCTTGCAGGTATAGTTTTCGCCAGAAAGTCCCTATTCGTTCTTGCTTCTGTTGGAATATTTGCAGGTGTTTTCCTTTTTGCTGCACATCTTGGCTGGCTTGATCCCCAGATTACAACTGTTGTTCCAGTTCTAAAGTCTTACTGGCTCTTAATACACGTTTCAGTACTGACAGCAAGTTATGGATTTTTAGGTCTTGCTGCTATACTTGGTCTATTATCACTTGTGTTCTTCGCATTAAAATATGAAAAACTGATAGGCAGAGAAAGGGTATTAAATCTTGAAGCTGGAATAAAAGAATCAATCAAAATAGCTGAACTTTCGCTTATTATAGGACTATCTCTCATAATCTCAGGAAACTTTTTGGGAGCAATATGGGCCAATGAGTCATGGGGAAGATACTGGGGCTGGGATCCTAAAGAGACATGGACTGCTGTTTCCATCGCCGTATACGCAGCTATTGTTCACCTTAAATATATACCCCAATGGTACTCATATTACAAACTTGCTGTCTTTTCTGTATTAGGTTACTTTGCCATACTGATGACATATTTTGGGGTTAACTACTATTTATCTGGGCTTCATTCTTACGCCGCAGGGGATCCCGTTCCAATACCTACATGGGTTTACTGGGCTGTTGGATTTCTTGCTATTTTAATAATAGCGGCTTACAAAAACAGAAAAATGATAGATTAACCTCAAATTTTGAAAATATTATATAAAAATATACAAAAGGTATTGACATATATATTAT
>JALTAS010000105.1:11721-12794 GCA_027058925.1 Persephonella sp. | reverse complement strand
AAAACAAAACCTTCACAGCACTCTGTTAAAGAGCTCAGGGCTATCGGTATTCAGCCAGACATCCTTATATGCAGAGCCGACAGACCTCTCCCAAAAGCAATAAAAAGAAAGCTTGCACTTTTTACAAATGTTGAGGAGGACGCTGTTATATCAGCTCCAGATGTTGACATTATATACAGGATTCCCCTTTACTTCCACAGAGAAAAGATAGACAGGATAATATCAAGACATCTCAATCTTGAATATAAAGAACCTGATCTAAGACACTGGCAAAAAATAGTTAACACATTGACAAAACTAAAAAAGGAGACAGATATAGCTATAGTTGGAAAGTATGTTGAGCTGAAAGATGCTTACAAAAGCATTATTGAATCTTTTACACATGCCCAGATACCTGATGAGATCAAGGTAAATCTCCACTGGATAAACGCTGATGAGCTTACAGAGGAAAACATTAATGAGAAACTTGGAAATGTTGATGGTATTCTTGTTCCTGGAGGGTTTGGAGAGCGTGGAGTTGAAGGAAAGATACTGACCGCAAAATACGCAAGGGAAAATAACATACCTTACTTTGGTATATGTCTTGGTATGCAGGTTGCTGTAATTGAGTTTGCAAGAAATGTTGTTGGACTAAAAGAGGCAAACTCAACAGAGTTTGATCCTGAAACGCCCTACCCTGTTATTGATCTTATGCCTGATCAGAAAGGAATAGAAAAAAAAGGTGGAACAATGAGGCTTGGAGCTTACAGATGTAGCCTTATAGAGGGAACAAAAGCTTTTGAGATATACGGACAGAAGGAAATATATGAAAGACACAGACATAGATATGAGTTTAATCCAGATTTCAGACCTATTTTGGAGGAAAAAGGGCTTATAGTTTCAGGGGTTTATAAGGCAAAAAATCTTGCTGAGATTATAGAACTCCCTGAAGATATGCACCAGTGGTTTATCGCATGTCAGTTTCATCCTGAGTTTAAAAGCAAACCTTTCAGACCTCATCCCCTCTTTGTTTCTTTTGTTAAGGCAAGTTACAAAAACAGATTAAAAAGAAAAAATACCTAAAAGTTTGTTAA
>JALTAS010000105.1:0-11711 GCA_027058925.1 Persephonella sp. | reverse complement strand
AAAGTATTTAATTTTATTTCTTAGAAAGCTTAACAAGGAGGGCACAAAAATGGACAAAAAAAATGAAAAATCAGAACTTCTTTTGAAAGTTGAAGAAAAGATTTATCCCCCTGAAGATATTATAAAAAGGGCATGGATAAAGGATTACGACAGTTTATATCAGGAATCAATAAAGGATAAAGAGGGTTTCTGGGATAAGGTTGCACAGGAACTTCACTGGTTTGAAAAATGGGATAAGGTTCTTGAGTGGGATTTTCCCCATGCAAAATGGTTCGTAAATGGAAAAACAAATATAACTTATAACGCCCTTGACAGGCATATAAAAGCAGGAAACGGTGATAAAACAGCCTATATATATGTTGATGAAGAGGGAAATGAAGAGAGAATAACTTACAGGGAGCTTCTTGATAAAGTAAATGCATTTGCAAATGGTTTGAAATCTTTAGGTCTCAAAAAGGGAGACAGGGTTTCAATCTATATGCCTAACTCTATTGAAGCTATTATCGCAATGCTTGGTTGTGCAAGAATTGGCGTTATCCATTCTGTTGTTTTTGCCGGTTTCAGTGAAGGTGCTCTCCATATGAGGATTAATGATGCAACTGCTTCGGCTGTCATAACCGCAACATACACAAAAAGAAGGGGGAAAAAGATACCCCTTTTACCAACAGCAGAAAAAGCTGTAGAAGGGCTTGATTATGTGAAACATATAATAGTATGGGACAGGGATAAGGAAGGTGTAGCTGAGAAAAAGGGTGAAAGATATGTAGATTTTGAAAAACTGATAGAAGAGAATAAAGGTGATTGCGAACCAGAGATAATGGATTCTGAAGATCCACTTTTTATTCTTTACACGTCCGGAACAACAGGAAAACCTAAAGGTGTTCTCCATGTCGTTGGTGGATACATGGTAAACACCTATTACACTGCAAAAATATACTTTGATTTTCACGGTGATGAGGTTTACTGGTGTACAGCAGATATAGGATGGATAACAGGTCACAGCTATATTGTTTATTCACCACTTATGAATGGTGTTACATCTGTTATTATGGAGGGAGCTCCAGATCATCCACATCCAGGTATATGGTGGGAATATGTTGAAAAGTACAAGGTAAATGTTTTTTACACGGCGCCAACAGCTATTAGAATGCTTATGAGATACGGTGATCAGATTCCTGCAAAATACGACCTTTCTTCCCTTAGAATACTCGGTTCTGTTGGAGAACCGATAAATCCAGAAGCATGGCACTGGTATTACGAACATATAGGAAGGAAAAAATGTGTTATCGTTGATACATGGTGGCAAACAGAGACAGGATCACAGATGATATCTACAGTTCCTTCATATCCTATGAAGCCTGGAAAGGCTGGAAAGCCATTTTTCACAATTGAGGTTGCTGTTGTTGACAAAAATGGAAATGAACTTCCTCCAAACACAGTTGGTTTTCTTGTTATAAAAAATCCATGGCCTTCTATGCTCAGAACATGCTGGGGAAATCCTGAAAGGTACAAAAAGTACTGGAATGATATCAACCATTACTACAATGCTGAAGATCTTGCATCTATTGATGAGGAAGGTTACATAATGATTGTTGGAAGGGCTGATGATGTTCTTAATGTTGCAGGACACAGGATAGGAACTATGGAAGTTGAAAGTGCAATAGTTGAACATCCAAAAGTGGCAGAAGCAGCTGTTATTGGAAAACCTGATCCTGTTAAAGGTGAGAGGATAAAGGCATTTGTTGTTCTTAAGGTTGGCGTACAGCCATCTGAAGAGCTAAAAAAAGAGATACAAAACACAGTAAGAGAGATACTCGGTCCTATAGCTATACCAGAAGAGATTGAGTTTGTTGAAAAACTGCCAAAAACAAGATCAGGAAAGATTATGAGAAGGGTTCTGAGGGCAAAAGAGTTGGGTCTTGAGGTTGGAGATCTTTCAACACTTGAAGATTAAAACTTTATGCATATATAAGAAGAGTAAAAAATCTTAGGAGGAAATATTGAGATACAGGGAAGATCTTACACCAAAACAGATAGTTCAGGAGCTTGATAAATATATAGTTGGGCAAAAAGAAGCAAAAAAAGCTGTTGCTATAGCTTTGAGAAACAGATGGAGAAGGCAGCAGCTCTCGGAGGATCTTAGAGATGAGGTTATTCCTAAAAACATACTTATGATAGGGCCTACAGGTGTAGGTAAAACAGAGATAGCAAGAAGACTTGCAAACCTTGTTGGAGCACCTTTTATAAAGGTTGAAGCAACAAAATTCACAGAGGTTGGGTATGTAGGCAGGGATGTGGAATCTATAATCAGGGAACTGGCGGAAGCATCTTTTAAAATGGTAAAAGCTGAAAAGATGGAGGAAGTACAGGAAAGGGCAAAACAGTTAGCAGAGGAAAAGGTTTTAGACTACCTTGTTCCAAGAAAGGTGAGAGCTTACGGAACACTTGAATCTTACGAAGAAGAATCACCTGCAAGAGAAAAGTTTAGGCAGATGCTGAAAGATGGACAGCTTGATGAAAAGGTTGTTGAGATTGATGTGGAGGAAAAGCCTGTTTCTGTAATAGGAGGAGTAATAGCTCCCGGGATGGAGGATATAGAAAACCAGCTGAGGGATCTTTTTTCAAGCCTTTCTCCAACAAAAAGAAAAAAACGGAAGGTAACCGTAAAAGAGGCTCTCAGAATTATCCAGCAGCAGGAAGCTGAAAAACTTATAGATATGGACGAGGTTGCTTCTGAGGCTGTTTATAGGGCTGAAAACTTTGGTATAGTTTTTATAGACGAAATAGATAAAGTTGCAGGAAAATCAACCGGATCTTCCCCTGATGTTTCAAGGGAAGGTGTTCAGAGGGATCTTCTTCCTATAGTTGAGGGAACAACAGTATCAACAAAGTATGGTCCTATTAAAACAGATCACATCCTTTTTATTGCTGCAGGTGCTTTTCATCTTTCAAAGCCTTCTGATCTTATTCCTGAACTTCAGGGTAGATTTCCAATAAGAGTTGAGCTCCAGCCGCTGACAAAAGATGATTTTGTAAAGATACTGACTCAGCCTAAGAATGCCCTTATAAAACAGTACAAAGCGCTTCTTGAAACTGAGGGTGTTCATCTTGAGTTTACAGATGATGCCATAGAAACGATAGCAGAGATAGCAGAAGAGGTTAATGAAAAGACAGAAAATATTGGAGCAAGGAGACTTCACACAATACTTGAAAAAATTATGGAAGATTACTCATTTGAAGCGCCTGAACTTAAAGGACAGTATATAATAATTGATCAGAAAGTTGTTAGACAGAAACTTGAAAATGTTATACAGAGCGAAGATTTAACAAGGTACATTTTATAAAAAAGGAGGGATTGATATGGCTGAAAAGAAAAAAGAGGAAAAGAAAAAGATGGAAGAAGAGGTTAATATTGAGGTTATAAAACAGGATCTGGAAAGGCTGAAGCAGGATATTGAAAGGTTAAAACTTAAAACAGTTCCCAAAACCCCAACAGAAATGATGAAAAAAGAGACCGTGGTTAAAATACTTGATGAGACTGAGGAGATTATCAAAAAAACATTTGCAGTTCTTGAAGGTACAATAGTTGGTGCGATAGAAGGAGCAAAGAAAAATCTTAAGTAAGAGGTAGTAATATGGAAGAACAGCTTAATGAGTCTCCCATTCCTTTTTCCCAGCTTTTGAAAGAGATAGAAACTAAAGACAAATCAACAGCATATGTTCTTATTGAGGCAAACCCTCCAGATATCCCTTACATAATGGAAGAGCTTGCAAAGATAGAAAATGTAAAGTCTGCTGATGTTGTTACAGGAATATACGACATAATAGTTTTTCTTGAAGGGGAAGATCAGAACGAGATAGGAAAGGTTGTTATAAGAGATATCCACGGAATAAAGGGTGTAAAAAAGGCAACAACCTGTATGGTTGTTAAGATTTAGATTTATACCTGTTTACCAGCCTCTTCTATGGTGAGGAGCCTTTCTTACACAGACCTTTCTTTCTCTGACTTTTATAAGTCTGTTTCCTTTAAAATACTTTATTTTTACAATTCTGCATCTTCCAACCCATCTTCCTGGAACGGCTCTAATTATTATGTTTTCCCTACATCTTTGACATCTGTAAACGATAGGTCTGTCGTACTCCACACATTCCTCAGCTGCCCTTGATGATATCTCAACAATAGTTCCTGTAACAACGGCACCTATAACACCCCCAATAAAAGCCCCTCTCCATGGGTTTTCCTCGTCAAGAATCGCTCCAACAGCAGATCCTGCAGCTCCTCCAACAACAGCACCTTCATAAGCCTGTTTTGTACAGCCAGAAAGCAACAAACCTACCCCTACCATTCCTATTATTAATTTTTTCATTCTTCAACCTCCGTCAAATCTTAGGAGATATATCCAAAAAGTTTTTATTCAGCACCCTGAACCTGTCTTATTCTCCTTGCAAGCTCCCTTACAGCTTCCATCTGACTCATACCCTGATCCATCAGTTCTCTTACAGTCTGTGCCTTTGCAAGTGTATTAACAACTTCCATCACTTCTCCATCTATCTCACACTCATTTTTTCCTTCCTGTACTGTCTGGATGATGCACAATTCAAGCTGTTCTCTTGTGAATCTTACAGAAAGCTCTTTAATCTCTTTGATATTCATTTTTCAGCCCCCTGAAGTTTTCTTATTCTTTTTGCAAGCTCTCTTATAGCTTCAACTTCGGTCATACCCTGATCCATCAGTTCTCTTACTGTTTCAGCCTTTGCAAGTGTGTTAAGAACTTCCATCAGATCTCCAGAGACCTCGCACCCTTTAAGGGTGGGTTTTCCTATTTTTAATGTCTGATCAATGCATTTTTCAATCTGCTGTGGGGTAAACTTTTTTGCAAGCTCCTTTATCTCTTTTATATTCACAGCTTTATCCTTCCTTTATATTTTTTAGATAGTTCTCTTTTCATATCCCTTTCTTTAATAGCCTCCCTTTTCTCATACTTTGCTTTACCTTTTGCAAGGGCTATCTCAAGTTTAGCCTTTCCATTTTTAAAATATAGTTTAAGGGGAATTAGGGTCAAACCCTTCTCCTGAACCTTTCCCATCAGTTTTAAGATCTCCCTTTTGTGGAGGAGAAGTTTTCTTTTTCTGTACGGATTATGCTGAAGTTTTGCTGCAGGTTTGTAAGGAGCTATATACATGTTGTATATAAAAGCCTCACCATTGTCTATCCTGATAAATGAGTCCCTAAGGTTAACTGAGCCTTCTCTAATAGACTTAACCTCTGATCCTTCAAGGACTATACCTGCTTCGTATGTTTCTAAAATGTTGTAGTTGTGGATAGCATTTTTGTTTGTTGCAACAACTTTTATTCCCATTTCATCACCATTTCATTTTTTAAGGTTAGAATAATTATAAAACTATTCTAAGGGAAGGAACAAACAATGAGAATAATTATATCTTTTTTCCTGACTTTTATTTTTTTAACAGGTTTATCCTATGCCCAGGTAAACTATATTCTTGATGTATCTGTTGACACAAAAAACGGCTCATTAAAAGCAGCTGCAACAGTAAAAACAGACAGACCGGAAGATATTAAGATTTATACAGACGGGCTTGATGTAAAGGCTGTTCTTTATGGTAAGAAAAAACTTCCTGCAGATAAAGGAGTTTACAGCCTGAAAATAACACCTGAAAAAGATCTAACTATTATCTACTCTGCAGAATTTAAGGACTACAACTCACAGGATATAATAACTGATGAGGCTGTAAGTCTGCTTAACAACTGGTATCCATTTCTTGACAGACTTGCCGTTTACAGGCTCAGGGTTGAAATAGATAAAGGTTTTGTTTTAGTTTCTGAGGCAGAGAATTGGAAGATTGAAAACAGAGATAACAAATCTGTTTACTCATTTGAATTTCCTTACCCCCTTGAGCATATCCATCTAATAGGAACAAAAAAATGGATCGTTCAGGAAAAAGAATACAACGGGATAAAAGTCCAGACTTACTTTTTTGAAAGGGATAAGGATCTGTCAGAAAAATTTTTAGAAAAAACTATACAGTACATAAAGGAGTATGAAAAAAGGATAGGAAAGTTCCCGTATAAAAGATTTGCCGTTGTAGAGAACTTCTTTCCAACAGGCTACTCAATGCCCACATTTACCCTTATAGGTCAGAGGATAATAAGATTTCCATTTGTTATAAACAGCTCCCTACCCCATGAGATACTTCACCAGTGGTTCGGCTGTTCAGTGTATGTGGACGACCAGAAAGGAAACTGGGCAGAAGGTCTGACCACATATCTATCTGATTATTACTACTCAGAGGATAAAAAATATTACAGAAAAAATATGATATTAAAGTATCTTGCTTATGGAAAGTCTGACTATCCTCTAAAAGATTTCAGGGGAAAAACAGATGCGAGATCAGAGGCTATAGGATACGGTAAAGGTATGATGGTTTTTTACATGCTTGAGGAGATGATCGGTAAAGAAAAATTTACAGAGTTTTTATCACAGCTTTACACTGATTACAGGTTTAAAAGAGCCTCATGGGAGGATATTAAAAATATCATAAACCGAATCACGAATGATGATTACCTGTGGTTTTTTGAGCAGTGGGTTAACAGGGCAGGACTCCCTCATCTTGATGTATCTGTGGAGGATCATTCACTTAAGGATGATGGTTTCCATATAAAGATCAGTGTAAAACAAAAAAAGCCCTACAAACTTAGATTAAATATCTTTGTAAAAACTTACCTTGGCATTGAGAAAAAAACCTTCTGGATAAATAAAAAAGAGCAGACATTAGATGTTGTAATAAGTGATGAGCCTCTTGAGGTTTATATAGACAAAGATTACCAGATTTTCAGGGATCTGCAGTGGGAAGAGACAAACCCTGTTATATACTTCAGCCTTGCAGGAAAAGATGCTGTTGTTTATTCTCAGGATAAAATGGTTTATGTTCCTATATCCGGTTATTACAGAAATGGGGTTTTAAAAAATCCTGACCAGTTTTCATTCAGTGATATCTACAACAAAGATGTGGTGATTTTAGGTGCAGAAAGTCCGGTTGTGAGCAGGATTTTCGGTAAAAAGCTTCCAACAGATATATCTTATGTTGAGGTTTTTAAAAATCCATTTGGTGATAAGAATGTTATAACAGTTTTCAATCTTAAATCTGTAATGCAGGCAAAAATGGTTATAGGAAGGATAAAACATTACGGAAAGTATTCAAAGATAGTGTTTGAAGGATTCAGGATCACAGATAAAAAGATCAAAAATTATCAAGATGGGATAAGACTGAGCGTGAGACAGAAAGCAGAGATAGTATCTGAGGAAGGTATAAAAGAGTTTAGAGATATGGTAAATGATGCCCTCAGCCACAGGGTAATCTACATAGGAGAACAGCACACAATGTTCTCAAACCATGCAATGCAGCTTAATATCATAAAGGCTCTTTATGAGAAATATCCAAAGATAGCTGTCGGTATGGAGATGTTCCAGAGATCAAAGCAGGACATCATAGACAGGTATCTGAAAGGGGAGATAGATGAAAAAAGATTTTTAAAAGAGTCCGAGTATTACAAGGCGTGGAAATACAACTACCACCTTTACAGACCTATAATCCAGTTCTGCAAAGAAAAAGGAATACCGATAATCGGTCTCAATGCTGACAGGGATCTTGTTAGAAAGGTATCACAAAAAGGGATAGAAAGTCTGTCCAGAGATGAGATGAAAAAACTTCCTGAAGATATGGATTTTGTCAACTTCGGTTATATTGAGTATCTAAAAGGTATATTTGCAGAGCACGGCAGCAGTGTAACAAAAAAGAAAAAGTTCTCAAGCTTTTTACAGTCCCAGATTATATGGGACGAAACTATGGCACAGACAGCATCAGAATATATTACAAAAAACCCTGACAGAAAGCTGATAATTCTTGCAGGAGGAGGACATATAAGGTACAGATACGGAATACCATCAAGGGTTGAGAGAAGAACAGGAGAAAAGGGATTAACAATCCTTATGGACGATCAGCTTAAAAAGGGTATAAGCGATTATATGATCTACACTGCTCATCTTACAGGAGAGAAAGAGAGGAAAATAGGTGTTTATGTTGAGGAAACAGGAAAAGGACTGAAGGTTGACAAAGTGATAAAGGATTCACCTGCAGAAAAGGCAGGAATTAAAAAAGGAGATGTTATAATCCGGTTCAACGGCAGAAAGATTAATGATATTATTGATCTTAAGATAGAGCTTTTCTTTTCCCAGGGAGAAAACGAGATAGTTGTTAAAAGAAACGGCAAAGAGATAAAGATGAACATTCAGCTGGAATAGAAAAAGGAGTGTAATATATTTTTCCTTATGGATATAATAAGGCAGTATAAGAACAGAATAGCATACTCAAAAGTCCTCCCAGCTTTGCAGCCTGTTTATGGAAGTTTTGATTTTAAGAACAAAAAAATAAAAGATTTCCTGAAAAGAAAAAATATAAAACTGTACTCACATCAGGCTAAAGGGCTGAAACTTGTGTCTGAAGGAAAAAATATAGTCCTGACAACGCCGACGGCATCAGGGAAATCTCTTGTTTATATCCTTTCTGTTCTTGAAAAGATGAACCAGAATCCCCAAGCAAAAGCCCTTGTTGTTTTTCCCCTTAAAGCCCTTGCAAGGGATCAGTACGGTAAAATAATGGACATAATATTTGAGACAGATATAGATGCAACAGTTGATGTTTATGATGGGGATACTCCTAAAGAAAAAAGAATAAAAATAAAAAGAGACCCCCCAAACTTTCTTATAACAACACCAGACATGCTTAATGCAGGGATACTCCCTTACCACACAGGCTGGTCTTCATTTTTTGAGGATCTTGATTTTGTTGTGCTTGATGAGATACATGCCTACAGAGGGGTTCTTGGTTCCCACATCTCAAACATCATAAGAAGGCTCAAAAGAATTGTGTCCTTTTACAGAACAAAAAAGCCTGTTTTTATTATGAACTCTGCAACTATTCACAATCCTTCCAAATTTGCATCAAAACTGATAGGAGAAGATGTTTTTGAGATATCAAAATCAGGAGCTCCTCTTCCTGAAAGGCAGATAAAGATATTCAGGGGTATGAAAAAATCAGAGCTGTCTGAGATGGTGGCAAACTTTGTTATTCAGGATATATCAACCATAATCTTTGTGGACAGCAGAAAAGAGGCAGAGCTTATTTCTCTCAGAATAAAAGATGCTCTTAAAAAAAGGGGTAGAGAGGATCTTGTTGAGAAGGTAAGTTCCTACAGATCAGGATACACACCTGAAGAGAGGAGGGAGATTGAGTTTAAGCTTATGACAAGAAACATTCTTGCTGTTGTTTCAACAAGTGCCCTTGAGATGGGAATAGATATTGGAGATCTTGAGAGTTGTATTCTTGTTGGGTATCCGGGAACGCTGGCACAGCTTTGGCAGAGGTTTGGAAGAGCAGGAAGAAGGGAAAAAAAGGCTTATAACATACTAATTCCTAAAAGGGACGCCCTTGACCAGTATTTTGTTAAAAATCCTGAAGAGCTTTTTTACAGACAGATGGAAGAGCCTGTTATAAACCCTGAAAACAGGTACATACTAAAGAAACACATTCCTGTTATGGCTTTTGAAATTCCTATCAGGATTAATGAGCTTTCAGAAACCGAAAAAGAGGTAGCAAGGGATCTTTACAGGGAGAAAAAACTGAGATTTTCCAATAACAAACTTTATGCATCAAAACAACAGCCTTTCAGTATCAGATCAGCAGGTGAGAGCTTCACAATAACAGAATCTGTCACAGGAAAAATTGTTGGGGATATATCGGAGGATATACTTCCTTATGAGGCTTATCCTGGAGCTGTTTACATTCACAACGGGGAAAAGTATGTTGTTGAGCATGTAGATAAAGAGGGAAAGACAGTTTATGTTGTGAAAAGTAATGTATCTTACCTGACAGAGCCTTTAAAAGAGTCGTTTATTGATATTCTGAGTGTTGATGAAGCAAAAAAAGAAGGGAAAATAGAGATATTCAAAGGAAAGGTAAATGTTAAAACAACAGTTTTAGGTTATTCCATGAGGGATCTGGAAAATGAAGAAAAAATGGGGGATCATATCTTTCCTGAAGAAAACTACATTTCAAGGGAGTTTGAGACTGTTGCTTTCTGGTGGACTATGCCCCCTGAATGGGAGGAGGAGATAATTCACAGGAATATAAAACATAATGTCAGAATCTTAAACAGTTTCATACAGGAAAAGGGAAGACTCTACAAAGGGAATTTTGTTTACAGGGATATAATCTTTGAAAATCTTTTAGAGCTTAGAAAAAGGATGGATTTAGACCTTCTTAACAATGTAATAAAGGCATTCCAGACTGTTTATCTGAAACTGAATGAAAAGGAGAAGGAACAGTTTAAAGAGATCATAAAAAGATTAAAGGAAGGCAAAAATGGTTTTTTAGGTGGTTTACACGGTGTTGAACATGCTCTGATAGGTATATATCCCCTTTTTGCGATGAACGACAGGTGGGATATAGGAGGGCTTTCAACACCATTTTTCCCCCAGACTGGAAAACCAACAATATTTATATACGACGGATACGAAGGGGGAGTAGGTTATTCTGAGATAGGGTTCAAAAGACTAAAAGAAATGATGGAAAGCACTTATAAGGGTATTTCCAGATGCGGATGTGTATCAGGCTGTCCCTCCTGCATATACTCTCCAAAATGCGGAAACTCAAATGATTACCTTGATAAAACAGCCTCTATACTGCTTTCCCATAAAATACTGAAAGAGCTAAGTTAGATCTTAAGCAGATTTTTTTCTTCTTTTTTCTTTTCTACAGCCTGTTCAATAGCTTTAAGAACATCCATCTTCCTTTTTGATGAGCACCACTCAGGAGCTATAAGCTCATCTTCGGAAGCCTCCCCAGTTAGTCTCTGGACTATTATATCTTCAGGAAGAACCTCAAGAATGTCTGCAACTATTTTTGCATACTCCTCAAGCTCAAGAACTCCAAACTCCCCATTTGCAAACTGTCTTGCCATGACTGTATGCTTTACAACATGAAGGGGGTGGATTTTGATGCCGTCTATAGGAAGTGCCGCTATCAGTTTTGCCGTCTCAATATAATCTTCGTACTCATCTCCTGGAAGACCAACTATTATGTGAGCACACACCTTTATTCCCGGTCTTTTTTTTGTTCTCAAAACAGCATCAACAAACTCAGAAACACCGTGTCCCCTGTTTATGTTTCTCAAGGTTTTTATATTTGCTGTCTGAAGGCCGTACTCAAGCCAGATCTCAGGTTTTTCAGCTGTATATGTTGCAATAAGATCCAGAACAGGTTCAGGAACAACATCAGGTCTTGTCCCTATTGACATTCCTATTATCTGGTCGTATTCCATAGCTTTGTCATAGATCTCTTTAAGCTTTTCAACAGGGGCGTAAGTGTTAGAAAATGCCTGAAAGTAAGCTATGTATCCTTTTATGTTTTTAAACCTTCTGGTGTAGAACTGTATTGATTTTTCTATCTGTTCTTCAACAGTTTTTTCTGACATCGCATAAGGGCTGAAAGATGTGTTGTTGCAGAATGTACAACCACCAAAGGCAACATTACCGTCCCTGTTTGGGCAGGAAAAACCTGCATCTATTGATATCTTCTGGATCCTTCCACCGTATTTCTCTTTAAGGTACTGGTTGAACTTTATCATTACTGAC
>JALTAS010000104.1 GCA_027058925.1 Persephonella sp. | reverse complement strand
CAAAAGAAGAGATAGAAAAGATGATTAAAGAAGGAAAATCCCTAAAAGATATGGATTTTTCATTTACAGAGCTTGAAGGAATTGATTTTTCCGGGCAGGATTTATCTGGTGCAGTCTTTACAGGTGCAGAGATAAGAAACGCAAACTTTGAAGGGGCTAATCTTGAAGGGGCTTTTATAGCTGATGCTGACTTTTCAGGGGCAAACTTCACAAACGCAAATCTATCAAGGGCTATCTTACAGAGGGTAAACCTCAGAGGTGCAAACTTTGAAAATGCAAACCTGTTCAAAGTGCAGATGATGGTCTGCGACGCTTCCGGAGCAAACTTCACAAATGCAAACATTAAACAGTCAAGACTTGAAAAAACAAAGTTCAGAAGAGCAAAAATGGATAAAGCTGATATATCACACTCAAATATGAGATCTACAGATTTTCAGGAAGCATCATTTATCGGAACAAAGTTCAGCTACAGTGATTTAAGAAAATCACAACTACAAAAAGCATGGTTTGAAAATGTTGAGGCTGATGAAGTTATGGTTTACGGCAAAAAACCATGGCTTGAAGGATCAAAGGCAGAGCTTGATATAGAACAGATAAAAGCTCCAAACTGGGACGATTAAAAAATGAAAAAAATTTCACCTTCAAATATCATTCTTATCCTGCTCCTTGGAGCAGGTTTTCTTTATTACCTCTACATAAAAGGGTTTATTTTTGCAAATTTTGATAATCTGGATCCAAAAGATGCTTACACCCTTCTACAAAAAGAAAGAGACAGGATAATACTCCTTGATGTTAGGAATCCTGAAGAGGTAAAAACAGACGGCAAAATACGGGGGTCTGTTCTTATACCTCTTGATCAACTGCCAAACAAAATAGATAAGCTTGACAAAAATAAAAAAATACTTGTTTACTGCAGATCCGGAACAAGAAGTGTATCTGCTTCAAGAATTTTATCATCTCTTGGTTTCAAGGTTTACAACATAAAGGGAGGGATTAACAGCTGGAAGTCCGAAGGTCTGACGGTTGAGAAATAACTACCAGTTTTTCACCCTTACAGAGTTTGCTATAACAAATGCACTTGAAAGAACCATAGCAAGAGCTGCAAATATCGGGCTGAGCTTTCCTGTAACAGCAAGACCTATACCTATTATGTTGTATATAAAAGCCCAGAACATATTGGTATAAATAACCTTTCTTACTTTTTTTGCAAGAAGTATAGAAAGGGGAACCTTCCTAAGATCATCGCTGAGAAGACTTATATTTGCACTCTCCCTTGTCAGATCGGTACCACAACCCATAGCAATACCTATATCTGCCTTAGTTAAAGCAGGAGCATCATTTATACCATCTCCAACCATTGCAACAGTTTTTCCTTTTGTCTTTTCCTCCTCTATGGCTTTCAGCTTATCATGGGGTAAAAGCCCTGCCCTTACATCTTCAATCCTAAGTTTTTTCCTCAAGATTCTTGCAAAATAAGGGGTGTCTCCTGTCAGCACTCCTACCTTTATTTTTAGCTTTCTCAAAACCTCAACAACCTTTGGAGCTTCCTTTCTTACATTCTGGGAGAAAATTATTATCCCTGCAATCTTATCCTCAACAGCTATAAAAACAGTTATCTCCCCGCTTTCCTCAGCCTTTTTCTCAGCTTCTTTCAGTCGATCCGGTATATTTAGATCTAATTTTTCCATATAGGATTTGCTGCCAATATAAACCTTTTTTCTATTTACCACCCCTTCTATGCCGTACCCAAAATGAACCTTAAAATCTTCAACTGTGCAGTCCTCAACAAACCCTTTTTTCGCGCAGTAAGATACAAAACTTTTTGCCAGAGGATGCTCAGAATTCCTCTCAAGACAGCAGGCAAGTTTAACAACATCTTGATCAAGAGCCTTTACATAAGAAACAACCATATTTCTGTCTGTAATAGTACCTGTTTTATCAAAAAATACGGTTTTAACTGTTGATAACTTTTCAAGGATGTCAGCACCTTTTATTATTATCCCTTCCCTCATAGCCTCACTAAGACCTATCCACAGAGCAAGAGGGGCACCTATACTAAATGCACAGGGACAAGATATAAGCAAAACAGACATAAAAACTATAAGAGCCTTCTCAAAACCATCATTCAAATACCAGTATATTCCTGCAGAAAAAGCTATTGTTATAATCACAGGCAGAAAGTAATAAGCTATTGTGTCAGCGATCCTGTTAATTGGAGCTTTTGTTGCCCTAATTTCTTTCATTATCTGTATAAACCTGTTTAATGTCCAGTCCTCAGAGGGCTTGTTAACCTTTATCTTGAAGGAACCATCAATACTTGTTGTACCGGTATAAAGCTCATCTCCTACACTTTTTAATACAGGCTTTGTCTCACCTGTTAAAAGGGACTCATCAACATGTCCCTTTCCCTCTAAAACAACACCATCAGCAGGGATCTTTTCACCGGGAAGTATTTTTACCACATCCCCAACCTTTATATCGTCCCTGTTTATCTCTACTTCTTTGCCATCTCTTATAACAACAGCCTTCTCAGGAGAAAGTTTTAAAAGCTCTTTCATAAAGTTTGATGCTTTTGCCCTTGATGAAGTTTCTATATATCTGCCGAAAGTCATCAGAACAAGGATCATTGTTGCCGTTTCAAAATAAACAGATGGCTTATTTGTAAAAACAGAATAAACAGATAGAAAGTAAGCTGAAAAAGATCCTAAAACTATAAGAGTATCTGTATTAAGATTTATTTTCCCACCTGAAAACGCATTTCTTAGAATAGGAACACCAAGAAGAAGCATAACAGGTGTTGCAAGAATAAGTATTACATATTTTATGAAACCTACAAAAGCCTGAGCTTCAGGATCATCAGGTGTAAGGTGGGCTCCATATATATATGTTGAAAGCATAAAAACAAGCATGGCAAAAAAATAACCAAATCCAAACTTACCCAGAAAAGCAACAGCCGTACTTTCTTCTCCCCTGACACCTGTAGTTTTATATATCAAATAACATCCAAAACAACAAAAATTCTGTTGACCACCATTAACATCATACTTGAGAGGTTTTCCTGTTATAGGAATTCCACACTGATAACATTCCTTAGCCTCGTAAATAGGGACAGAACATTCACATTCCATTGTTATCCTTGGATTATTTTTTTTATCTGTCATCTTCCCCTGCTTTAAGCATATTGCAGCCTTAATTTATTCCTATAAATATAAGTTTCAATTATAACAAAGTATGATTTAAAGAAGCATGGGAATTCTGAAATAACAGAATTTTTCCGGTGTAGGGAAAATGATCTTTGAATATATTTATTGAGATCTTTACAGG
>JALTAS010000103.1 GCA_027058925.1 Persephonella sp. | reverse complement strand
GATTTTTTTATAACATCTTCAGGTATTGTTACCCTTATTACTCCCCTGAAGTCACCTAATTTATACCCGGTCGCCTTATCTTCAGGATAAAGCTGTCTTAATTTTTCAACAACCTTTGGATCCATGCTTTTTGGATCTCCATGACATGTCAGGCAAACTCCCTGAACTTTTAAAGGTTTATAATACCTGTATTCTCCATCTACTTTCTGAATGTAGTATGGAGGAAGTTTTCCTGTCTCTTTTAATCTTTTTTCAAAAAAGCTTAAAGCCTCTGCTTCGTATCTGTCAGGTCTGTTTTTTGGATTTCTATATTTAAAGGAAGTTCTTTTTATCTTTATGTCCCCTATCTCTTCTGCCACTTCCTGAGTTATTTCAAGGGCTTTTTTGGAACATACATCAATAGCTCCAACAGGACCTTTTGTCTTCAGGGCTGTTTTAAGCTCTTTCTTTAGTTCCTTTAGAAGCATCTTAGAAGCATCTTCCCCAAAATCTTTTATCAGTTTTATCCTTTTTGGAGGCATATCAATGTTTGTGTACTGAGGCTGTCCACAGCTTAGAAAAACAATACCTGCGATCACTCCGAAAACACCTGCCCTTTTCATCTTTTCCTCCTTATTTATATAAAAGTCCTTCTTCTTCAGCTTTTTTTAAGTAATCTGATAATTCCTCATCTGAAACTTGATGAAAATCTTGATAATAAGCACCTACAGCAAAAAATAAACTGTCAACCTTATGGTAACATATAACCTGATCAAACACCTTTGATGTTCTTCCTATACTGTCTGATGGGCATACAGGAACAGCAAGTATCGCTTTTTTAGCACCCTTATTTTTTGCATATTTTCCAGCAACCATAGCCGTGTATCCTGTTGCTATTCCATCATCAACTATAATAACAGTTTTATCTTTTATATCAGGTTCTTTTCCACGAAGGTATTTTGAGAGCTTTTCTTTTGCCTCTTCTATAGCCTTATCTATTGCCTCTCTTACCTGGTAAGAGCTTTCAGAAATATAATCGGCAAGCATATAAGTACCGTCAGGTGTGGCTGCACCTACTGCAGCTTCAGGTTCATGGGGAAATGTTATTTTCTTTGCAACAACCATACTGAAAGGAATGTTTAACATTTTTGAGATCCAGTAAGCCACAGGAACACCACCTCTCGGTATGGCAAGAATTACTGTATCTTTCTTATCCTTAATAACCTTTTTTATTTCCTCGGCAAGAAGTTTTCCTGCTTCTTCTCTATCTCTGAACATCAAACCCTCACAGATTATCAAGCTCTGACAGAATGTCATCAACCTGTGTCTGTTCTTTTTTTAAAATTTCTTCCCATTTTCCAACAACGTCAATATCATTTCCTTCAACTTTTTCTTCTGCTTTGTCTATCTTTACAAGAAGAGGAATTTTTGTCATATTTCCTATTATTATAGCCTCTCCTGGATTAAGTCCTGGAAGGTATTCCATCAGCTCCTGTGATAGGGATTCGCTTGCTCTCTGGACATGCTTCTGATCTTCAGGTTCAACAAGCTTCAGGATTATCATATTGTTCATCTGGGATAAAATCTCCTTATCAAGCCCTTTAGGTCTCTGTGTAACAACAGTTATTCCAAGACCAAACTTTCTCCCTTCCCTTGCTATCCTTGCTATGTAGTACTTTGATTCAGTATTTCTCCTTTCCCCGGCAAGTATGTGAGCCTCTTCTATAACTATCATAAGGGGGAATGGAAGTCTTGACTGACCTCTCCTGACAGCTTTTTTTCTCTCTTCCAGAGCCCATCTGAGTATATTAGATGCGATCGCATCAGCAACATCCTCATCAAGCTCAGAAAAATCAAATATATTCACCATTCCAGGCTTTATATTCTCAATAAGAGGTGGAACACCAAGTTTTATGATGTGTCCCAGTTCAAGCTCTGCATCCTCAAGCTTGTTCAGTACTTCAAAAAGAGATTCATCTCTTGCTTTTCCTTTTAGCCTCTGTCCAAGCTGGCTTTCAGGGTCTGAAATAGACTCTATCTTTTCTTTCAGCATCTTTAAAAAGTCTGAGGTTGTAATGTGAGCCTGCCAGTTTTCTGTCTTTGTTTCTCTAAGTTCCTGTAGTAGATTTTCATAAGCCATCCTGAAATATCTAAACTGGACATAGGCATTCTGTTTTATTCCTATTAAAGATGCAAACTCTTTAGGCTTAAGTTCTGCAGGATTTATTAGCGGCTGGATATGGTTAATAGCAGATTTTCCATTTCTTGTAAGTTTTGAGCGGGAATACTCACCGTGAAAATCAAATACAGCAACAGTTCCTCCTAAGTTTATTATGTTTTTCAGCAGAACAGATACTGTGTTTGATTTTCCTGCACCTGTAACAGCAAGTATGGCAAGATGTCTTAAAACAACCTGTTCAATATTGATATAAACAGGGACTTCTTCCTTCTCCGAGAGAAGCCTTCCTATTCTAACAAACTTTTTGCTTTTTGCACCAAATACTTTTTTTAGAAGCTGTGGATCTGCCTCATAAACCTCTGCTGCAGGAAGTGGAGGTGTTCTTGGTATTTGAAGAAAAACCTCATCACCAGTATCTATTATTTCACCTAATATATGGACCTCCCCTCTGATTGTGTTTTCTTTCTCGGAAAATCTCTTTATACTTTCAGCCTGCTGTGTTGTTCTGATTGTGTCTGGAAGATAAGGATTATCCCTTTCCAGACTCTGTATCATCCCAAGGAGTTTTTTTTCTTTTCCTTCTTCTGTGTAAAAAAGTGTGACAAACTGACCTATCCTTACAATACTGCCTGTAATAAAATTAACCCTGTTAGGTTTTGTAGAACCGATACAGATACCTAATTGTTTCATGACCCTAATCCCTATTAAAATATTTTGCCTCCATTTATCATAATATAAACATGAGGTAAAGAAAAACAGATGAAAAACAGTTATTTGAGCATGGTTATTGTTATCAATACACTTACATTTCTTATCGCCGTTTCTTATGAGATGGTTTTTACTGTTCTGCCCTTCTTTTTGGTAAACACTATGGGGGTCTCAATGATAATAATAGGTCTAATAGAGGGGGGTTACGATCTTACCACAAATTTTGTGAAAATATTTGCAGGTTATTGGTCGGACTTTTTGAGCAAAAGGAAAATTTTAATAACAGGAATTTTATTTTCTATAATCTCAAGAGCATACTTTATACTGGGAAAAAAATGGGATGATATCCTCCTTGCAGTTTCTTTTGAGGCCACATCTGAAGGTATACAGGTTCCTGTATCTGACACCATACTTTCTTCTGAAAAAAAGAAAAATTTAGGAAAGGTATTTGGCATAAAT
>JALTAS010000102.1:1109-3347 GCA_027058925.1 Persephonella sp. | reverse complement strand
ATAACCCAAAAGTTTATACATTTTCTGCATCAGTTTATTCAGGACTGAAAGATTACAAAAAGGCTGAAAAAGTTCTCCTTGAAGGCTTAAAAAAATTTCCAAAAAATGAAAAAATCCTCTCACACCTGATAGATATCTACTTCAAAGAAAGTAAAGTTGAGGAGGCTGAAAAAGCTTTAAAAAAACTAATGAAAATAAAGCCTGATGATCCGAGGATATATTATGTTCTTGGAAGAGTTTACCTGTTTAAGAATCAGAAAGATAAAGCGATAAAATATCTTGAAAAAGCTGTCAAAATAGATCCATTATACACACCTGCATTTACACTTCTTGGAACAATTTACTCACAGGACAGGAAATGGAAAAAAGCCGAACAGGTTTACAAAAAAGTTCTAAAAAAGGATCCTGAAAACATTGAGGCATTAAACAGGCTGTTCCAGATATATGTACAGACAGATCAGGACAAAAAGGCAGAAAAGATAATAAACAGGATTGTCAAGCTTTATCCGGAAAATAAAGATGCCCTTTTGAAAAAGTTTCTTCTTTATCTTAAGGAAAATAAAGCAAAAGAGATAGTTGAAGAGTTAGAGAAGCTTTACACAAAAAATCCCAAAAATCTCAATGTTGCAATGATACTGGGAATGGCCTATGAGAGCCTTGGAAAATACAGACTTGCAGAGGAGCTTTATCTGAAAGTGCTTGAGGCTGATCCAGAAAATCTGGATGTCCTTGAAAGACTTACAGAAGTTTATGTAAGAATGAAAAAATACGACACAGCGATTGATGTTCTGAAAAAGATGTTCAAGATAAATCCAGAGGATCACAAGCTACTCATAATGATGGCACAGCTTGAGGATGAAAGGGGAAATACATTAAAAGCGATAGAGATACTAAAAAAAGCAAAGAAAATGGATCCTGAAGATCCTGTAATATACTTTTATGAAGGTGTATTTTACGACAAACTGAACGAATGGAGTAAAGCCGAAAATTCCCTACTAAAAGCTATAGAACTCAGACCTGGATTTCCAGATGCACTGAATTATCTCGGATATTCTTACATAAATAGAGGTATAGCTATTGATAAAGGAATTCAGCTTGTTAAAAAAGCCTTAAGCCGAGTTCCTGACAGTCCTGCTTACATTGACAGTCTGGCATGGGGTTACTTTAAAAAAGGAGAATTCAAAAAAGCCCTTGAACTGATAAAAAAAGCATACAGAATGCTTCCTGATGATCCAGTTTTAAATGAACATTATGCCGAAATACTTGAAGCTTTAGGAAGAAAAAAAGAGGCTCTGAAATACTACAAAAAGGCTTTGAAGATAATTAAGAAAACAGGGGAGGAAGGAGAACCAGGCCTTAAGGAAAGAATAATCATAAAAATAAAAGAACTGGAAAAATGAAAAGAGTTTATAGTTTACTCTTTTTGACCGTATTAATCCTGACATCATGCGCACCTTTAAAAAAAGAACAGGGCTGTTTTATACGGTTTGAAAAAATAAAATCCCTTTCTAATCAGGACAAAAATTATTTTGTAAGAGGAAATATATTTTCTCACGGTATATATACTGTATTTTACGGTGATCTTGGAAAAAGAACATTTATCACAGTAAGATCACCTTTTGGAAGAAAGCTGTTTTCAGTTTCTTACATAGATGGTGTAGTATGCTTACTTCTCCCTGACACACCTGAAATATGTGGTAAAGATCTTGATATTTACTGGGATTACCTGAATGTAAAAACACCTTTTGATTTAAAGAACCTGCTGACAGGAAGATTTAAGATCAACAAAAAAGCCGATTATTACTGTAAAAATGGGGATCTAATTGTTGAGTATGATGGAATGGAGATATTTTATAAGGATTTAAGAATAAAAAAAGTTAATTTCAAAGATTTTTCAGCATATTATTATTATGAAGATGGAAAGGTAAAAAAGATCGTTATAAAAGAAGAAGGTAAAGAGATTTTCAGGATATATATTAGAGAGATGAGAGAAAGATGAACTACATAATCAAGATATGTGGTCTTACTGATAAGGATCAGGCGATAAGTATAGGAAAAATGGGAGCAACCCATGTAGGAATGATACATTACGAAAAAAGCCCTAGACATCTATCTCTTGAAAGAATAAAAATTATATCAAACGCTTTAAAAGGTGTATCAAAATCTGTCGCTGTTGTTGTTAATCCCCCAAAAAAACTTGTTGAGGAGCTTTTTGATATTGTTGATCTTGTTCAGCTT
>JALTAS010000102.1:0-1099 GCA_027058925.1 Persephonella sp. | reverse complement strand
GGATAAAGCCTTTCGCAGAAATGGGAACAACAATCCTGATAGATGCTTACTCAGAAAAAGCATATGGAGGAACAGGAAAACAGATAAACCCAGACCTTGCCAAAAAAATAGTGGATTTTTACAAAAAAACCGTCCTTTCAGGTGGACTTTCTCCTGACAATCTTTTAAAGCTCCTTGAGTATATAAATCCTTATGGTGTTGATGCCTCATCAAAGTTAGAAATTAAACCGGGGATAAAAGATCTTAAAAAGACCGAAATTTTTATTAAAACAGCAAGGGAGTTTTATGAGTCAGTTTATCAAACAGCTTAAACCAGCTTTTGAAGAGTTCGCTCTGCCATTAGTTAAACTACTGAACAGGGTTGGAATAACTCCTAACATCCTTACATTTTTGGGCGTTATTCTTGTCGGTACAGCATCCTTTTATATATACAATGGAGATTTTTTTAAAGGAGGAATTCTTCTTCTTATAGGAAATCTGTGCGATGCACTTGACGGTACTCTGGCAAGGAGATTTAATCTGGTTTCAAAGTTTGGTGCTTTTCTTGATTCTTTAATAGACAGGATTTCTGATTTTCTGCCTCTTATAGCTTTAGGCCTGTATTACAGAGAAAATGAATACATATTACTCCTTTCCATTTTTGCTGTTTTATTTTCATTTCTTGTCAGCTATTCAAGAGCAAGGGCTGAGGGACTTGGGATAGAATGCAAAGTAGGAGTTATGGAAAGGGCAGAAAGATCTGCCATTTTTATAATAGCCCTGCTTACAGATTTCGCCGTAACAGGACTTTTAATAATAGCATTTGGTGCTGCTGTAACAACTTTTCAGAGAGTGTGGTATGTCTATAAAAAATCTACCTGAATTATTTTGAAGCCTTGGGTACAAGGGTAAAAAGCATATTTCTTCCTTCTTTTTTTGGAGGTTTTTCAACCTTTGCTATATCAGAAACATCCTGAATTATCCTATTTGCAAGTTTTTCCCCAAGTTCAGGATGGATATTTTCCCTTCCTCTAAACCATATCCATACTTTTACTTTGTCCCCTTCCTCAATAAACTCCCTTATATGTCTGACTTTGGTCTGGTAGTAGTGATCATCAAT
>JALTAS010000101.1 GCA_027058925.1 Persephonella sp. | reverse complement strand
ATCCAGCTGAAGGTGAACTCTGTACAACATCAGCAACAACAAAATACTATCCTTCAGGTAGATCTTTAAACAGAAAGTTTCCATTCTGATCACATCTTGTTACTTTCAGCAGAGAATAATAAATAGTTCTTTCAGGTATAAACTTTATCTTTCCTTCTTCAATCCTCCTAAACCCTCCCTCTGTGCTTTTATAAAGCCAAAGCATCCTTTCCTTTGAGTATTCTGATACAGGAATAAGCTTAATCTCCTGATTTTTGCAGGTTATTTTCCCGTTATCTGTAATCAAAAAAGCTTTTCCTTTAATCATTCCTCCACCTTTTTTTAAAAACCATTTCAGTTCATAAAGATTTAAATCTGTAGTGAGTCTGACCTCCCTTACAGTTGAAGAACATCCATAAAAAGAAACAACAAAAATTAAAAGTAGGGATGTTAGCCTCACGTTACCCCCTTCAAACGCTTATAATCATTATAATTAATAATAGCAGACAATTGAATTTTGTATAAAAGTGATATATCATATAGCTTTATACATTTGCACCTGCAAATTCTTAAGTGAGGTGATTTAATGTCTTTCCAGTTTACCGAGGAACAGATAAAAAGGTATAGCAGGCATATAATACTGCCTGAAGTTGGAGGAAAAGGACAGAAAAAACTGCTTGATGCAAAAGTTCTGGTTATAGGAGCAGGAGGTCTTGGATCACCTTCACTTTACTATCTTGCGGCTGCAGGAGTTGGAACAATAGGAATAGTTGATTTTGATGTGGTTGATTTTTCAAACCTTCAGAGACAGATACTCCACAGCACAGAAAGGGTAGGAAAACCAAAGGTTGAGTCAGCTAAAATGACCCTTGAAGCTCTTAACCCTGACGTAAAGGTTATCGCGTTTAATGAAAGGATACACAAAGAAAACGTGATGGAAATTATAAAAGATTTTGATATAGTTCTTGATGGATCAGACAACTTTCCAACAAGATTCCTTGTAAATGATGCATGTTACTTTTTGGAAAAACCTCTTGTGTCTGCAGCTATACTGAGGTTTGAAGGTCAGCTCACAACTTTTGATTACAGGAACAAAGAAAATTCCCCTTGTTACAGATGTCTGTTCCCTGAACCTCCACCTCCAGGTCTTGTTCCTTCATGTCAGGAAGCAGGGCTCTTAGGTGTTGTTGGAGGAATCATGGGAACACTTCAGGCAAATGAGGCTTTAAAGCTTATTCTTGATATTGGAGAGCCTCTTGTTGGAAAACTGCTTGTTTTTGATGCTTTAACAACGGAATTTAATATTGTTAAATTAAGAAAAGATAAAAAATGTCCTTTATGTGGCGAAAAGCCTAAAATAAAAGAGCTGATTGAATATGATCAGGCGTGTGATATACATTTTTAGGGAGGAAAAATGGAAGAGATAAAAATAGATAGAGAGCTTGACCTGAAAGGTGAAGTCTGTCCCTTTACTTTTGTTAAAAGTAAGCTTATACTTGAGCAGATGGAACCTGGGCAGGTTCTTAGAATACTGCTTGATTACAAACCATCTGTTGAAAATGTTCCTAAAAGTATGAGAGAAGAAGGACAGGAAGTTTTAGAGGTTAAGCAAATAGGAGAAAATCTCTGGGAAGTTGTTGTAAGGAAGGTGAAATGAATCTGTTGATAGTACTTGCAAGCAATCCATATTCGCACGATTTCAATACAGCTGTAAAACTCGCAGAGGCTTCTATAAACAGAAATCATAGAACCAGCATATTCTTTATGGGAAACGGTATATACTCTGTACTCAGACCTGAGGTAAAAGAGCTTTATGAGAAAGGGGCAAAAATATACTACTGTGCCCACAACGCCCAGCAGAGAAAAATAAAGCCTGAAGAATGGGCTGAAAGTAGTAGTATGTATGGTCTTTCAAAACTTGTTACAGAAGCTGACAAAGTAATTATGCTTGACTGATGGTGGGAATATGGCAAAGAAAAAAATAGTTCTGATCATAAAATCAAACCCATTCAGCTGGAAGGCATTTGAGGCATTACGGCAGGCTGTTGGGCTTTCAATGGGGCATGATCTCACAATAATATTTATGAAAGAGGGTGTTTACACATTAACGGACTGGAAACCTCAAATGATAGGAATAGAACCACTTGATAAGTCTATGGAAGCTCTTGGTATGACGGAAGCAACAGTCGTTGCTGAAGAAGAAGCCATAAGAGAAAGAGGAATAAAGCTCAGACAATGGCCAATTGAAGTAAAAATAAGACCAAAAGAGGAAGTATGTGAACTTGTTGAGAATGCAGAGGTGGTAATAACATGGTAAACAATCTCTGGCTTATAAAGAGACCTGCAGATTTCCCTGAAGCAGATATGCTACAGCCTGAAGATATGATAATTCTAATACAGGATGCTGTTATAAGAGTTCCAACAATAGAGAACTGGGTCGCATGCAGAGAGGACGCAGTTGCAAGAAATATCAAAATCCCTGAAGACAAGATGATGGATTACACAGATATTATTGATCTTATTGAAAAGGCCAACAAAGTTATAGTCTGGTAATGAAATTAGGGATAACTCTTGGTGATCCTTCAGGTATATCTCCTGAAATCCTTGTAAAATCTTACAGAAAACTTCCGGATGCTATATACATAATATACGGAAGTGAAGAGCCTATTAAAAAAGCTTTTGAAATCACAGGACAGAAAATCCCTTACAGAATAATAAAAAGCCCTGAAGATGCTGAGAAAAAAGGTTTTTATCTGATACCTGTTTTAGATGAGGATTTTATCCCCGGTAAACCTGATTCCATATCAGGAAAGGCTTCTGCGCTTTATCTTGAAAAGGCTGTTGATCACATTCTGGCCAAAAAGATTGATGCCCTTGTAACACTTCCAATATCAAAAAAACATATTATGGCCTCTGGCTTCAAATTTGCAGGTCATACAGATTACCTTGCCTACAGATCAGGTGTAAAAAACTATATTATGATGCTTATGTGCAGGGAAATGAAAGTAGCCCTTGCAACAACTCACATTCCTGTAAAGGACATTCCAAAAAAGCTGCAAAAGATTAATCTAAAAGAAATGATAAAGCTTTTACACAGAGAAATGGAAAAAAAATTTAAGATAAAAAAACCTAAAATAGCTGTTTTAGGTCTTAACCCCCATGCTGGCGATGGGGGAAATATTGGAAAAGAGGAGATTGAGATAATTCAGCCTACTGTAGAAGTATTGAGGAAAGAGGGAATTGATCTGACAGATCCTTTGCCTCCTGACACAGCATTTTTAGACCCATCAAAATATGATGTATATTTTGCGATGTATCACGATCAAGGGCTGATACCTCTGAAGATGATATGCTTCAGAAAAGCCGTTAACATAACACTTGGTCTG
>JALTAS010000100.1 GCA_027058925.1 Persephonella sp. | reverse complement strand
AAAAAATTGAATATAAAAAGTAGAATAGAAACATACAGGAGCAAAGCACCTAAAGGAAGAAAAGAGAAAAAATTTCTTGACAAAAGTGATATGATAAATAAAAAAAAAAAAAAAAAATATAAATAAAACAGAATATAACCAGTTTTAAAAGAGTACACAGGTATTTCAAGGGCAACAGGAATGAGCTGGTAAAGAGCTCCAAAAATGATCATAATTACAAACCCAAGAAGAAAAAGGTGAACCTCTGCCGCATAATGAAAAGAAAAAAAAGGTTCATTAAATCTCCCAAAGAATAAAAAAAGTGAAAATATACCTATTAGATTGAACAGTACACCAGCAGTAAAGTAATGTAAAACCAGGCTGAAAGGAGGCGCTAACTTCGTAGCAAGGCTACCAGCAACTCTCATTATTTATTCCTTGATTTTAAAAGTTATCCTGTATTTTCCATCTATCTCCTCTATTTGATAATCGTATTTGTCTCCTATTCTGTCAAATAATCCCATGGGCTTTTTATGGTTTATCATCACAGCTCTTTTATCTGGAGAATCTAAAAGTTTTAAAACAGCGAGGGCATTAACCATAGGTTCAGGAGGACCAAGTTTTGATGTATCAAATTCATAATATGTAATGCCGTTTTCGGTATATCTGTACACTGGAACAGTGGTACCTTCTACTTTTATCTCTTCTTTAACAGACATACCACACACCTCCTTTTTGAGATTAATTTTCATCCGCATTAATACTTTTTTCATTGATTAGGGTCAATGTAGTTAGTAATTACTAACCTATTGCCAGATAAATTAATTTCCATACAATATGCTATAATTCTTTTAAGGATTGGAAGAGGGGATAATTATGATTGATGCTAAGGATATTTACTTATTTAGACATCTCAGTGAGGATCAGTTAAGAAAACTCCAAACTATATCATTTATCAAGGATTTTCGGAGAGGAGAACTTCTTTTTTATGAGGGAGAAGAACCGAAATATCTGTATATCTTAGTTGAAGGTGCGATCAGGGTTTATAAAACAGATTTTAAAGGAAACGAAATAACCCTGCATTACTTTCACCCAATAAACATGATAGCTGAGGTGGCTAACTTTGAGGATTTTCCATACCCTGCAACAGCAGAGTTTGAAACAGACGGAAAGGTTGTTGCGATTGATTTTGACAGATTTAAAAATGAGTTTCTTAAAGATCCGGAAGTTTCTTTCAATGTTATAAAATCTCTGGCGTACAAAATAAAAATACTGAACGATATTATTGTTCAGAACATGATGATGGACGCTGTTTCACGGGTCGCAAAATTTATTGATGAACATGAAGATCTGTTTAAAGAGTTAAAACATAACAAAATAGCCTCTCTTCTCAATATAACCCCAGAAACATTCTCAAGAATACTTAAAAAATTTAAAGACCAGGACATAATACAGAAAAAAGGAAAGGATATATACATAAACAGAGAAAAACTTAAAAGGTACATCTAAATGCATCTTATCTTCCTGTTTCTGTATGCAAGCAAAATAACAACTGATATAATCCCAACAGCCCAATAAATCCATGTTGGAATAGGAACAGGATCCCCTGAAGCATATGAGTGAAGTCCTGAAAGATAAAAGTTAACACCAAAATAGGTCATTAAAACTGAAGAAAAACCGATCACAGAAAGAACAGCAAAAGTGTATGTTGATCTCATCCAGCTAACAAACCTTGTGTGAATAATAAATGTATAAACAAGAATAGTAACAAGAGCCCATGTCTCTTTTGGATCCCAGCCCCAGTATCTGCCCCACGATTCATTTGCCCACACTCCGCCTAAAAAGTTTCCAACAGTAAGAAGAGAAAGACCTACTATCATTGACATTTCATTAATTCTTGTTGTTTCAAGGATTGATACCTCTATCTGTATCTGTTTTTCATCCTTTAAATCAGGTTTTCTTATTATAAAAAGTAAAAGAGTAATAAACCCAAGAAGTGCAGAAAGCCCCAAAAATCCATAGCTTGCAGTTATTACAGAAACATGAATTGTAAGCCAGTATGATTTAAGAACAGGAACAATATTAGTTATCTGGGGATCCATCCAGCTCAGATGTGCTACAAATAGCGTCAGCCCTGATAATATTCCTGTGGTTGCAACAGCAAAAGGAGACTGTCTTGCAAATATTATTCCTGCAAGTATAGTAGTCCAGGCGATATATATGAGAGACTCATATCCATTACTCCATGGGGCATGTTCTGAAATGTACCATCTTAATCCCAGATTAAATGTATGGAATAAAAAACCTGTAACCAGAATTCCTAAAACAATCTTTGTGGGTATAGAGAGATTTAATGAAGGTTTTATAAGCTTTGCAAATATAAGAATGAGCAGTGAAAAACCTGCAAAAAGATAGATGAATATCAGTCTTTCAAAGATATTAAGTTTATTATAAAGGATCTCAGCTTTTATCTTCCTCTCAGGAGGATAAATATCTGCTCCTTTTGTTTTCTGATAATCTTTGATTTTTTCAAGAACTTTATCAGATAAAGACCATTCTCCTTTTTTTATTCCTCTTTCAATAGAAGCAAAATATGCTATCAGGAGTAATCTCGCTATCTGTGCCTCTTTTTTTGGGAACTTTTCAATTGCAGATTTAGGACTATACCATGTATGATTTGGATCTCCCTCAAGGGGGAATATTCTGAAAAGTTCTCCTGTAAAGACCATAAAAAGGATGTTAACTCTTTCATCAATTTTAAGAATCTCTTTATCAAACTGATTTCTTTCTACAGGCCTTTTTCTTCTTGCAATCTCTACAGCCTCAAAAAGTTTATACCTGTTTTCAGAATCAAAAGCATCCGAGAAAGAGAAGTATTTCTGATCCTGAGGTATTCCGAGAATTTTTTTAATGGCAGGATGAGATACCTTTATAATAGGGATTTTCTGCCAGTAAGAAGGCATAACAAGCATTCCCAGAACTATCTGATTGTGATTCAGCCCATAAAATGATGTTCTTTTGGAAACTTTATTTAAAACATCAATAGACAAAGTATCAACAGGCTCAAGCCTACCATCAAATGTCTGTGTTATTAATCTACCAAACTTATCAGCATGTTTTTTATCAATCTTTTTTACTTCTTTAATTATCTTTTCTAAAGGCATATTCTGAACATTTTCCTGTGAGTTTGCATAACCTGAAAACAAAATTAGAAAACCTATCATCACAGATACAATCTTTTCAAATTTCATCCTCGCCAGCCTTCCAAACCTTGAGTAAGGATTAAAAAGATTTAGGAAAAGACCTAATGCAAGCATAAAATAACCTATATAGGTTGGAATTTTGCCTGGATCATGATTAACTGAGAGAACTGTTCCTTTCTCATCAGGATCATAA
>JALTAS010000099.1 GCA_027058925.1 Persephonella sp. | reverse complement strand
ACTATAATGTAAGGGTCACCACTTACATCACATTTATCTGATGTGGTTGCAACTTCTGGTATACAGTAATCAATATCAATATCAGGATTAATCATATCATTCTTCACAAGTTCAACTACTTTTTCTAATTTTTCTTTTAGTTGTTTTTCCATAATAGCCCTCCATATTTTTATAAAGTGGGGATTAACCCCACTACTTTATTATTACTCAGTAGTAACCATTTCCATAGTTATGCAATCTCTTTTTAAAAGGTCAGAACATACATATACACATAATGCACATCCTTTACATCTTGGTTCATTAACATAAGCAGCATTTTTCCTTTCGTCAAACATTAAAGTGTTTGCTTCTGGACAGAAAAGTGTGCACTGCTTACAGTTATAAGTTGCACATTTTTCTTCATCTACTCTAGCAACATAGTACATATTAAAACCTCCGTTTATTTAATTAAGCATTAACTGGCTCTTTTTCCTCAGTCCAGCCTTGCTCTTCAACAATCTTAAATGACTTTTTAATAACTTGCATATTCTTTTCAAGAAGTTCTACTTTTCTTTTAAACTTCTTCTCAATTGCCGAGTCAAGGGATGCAGTACCACCTGACGCAACAAATGTGTTCCCTAAAAATCTTTCTCTAACAGCTTGTTCAATGTGCTCAAAACTAACAAGCTTGGTTATTCCAAAGAAAAAACCAAGCATGGCCATATTTGTAGCAAGCTCTGTTCCTGCTATATCCATAGCAAGGCCAGTTGCATTGTACATTACAATCTGCGTATTCAAATCGTCAAGTACCTTTTTATCTTCATCAGTTAAAACATCAACATCAGTATTTATTATAACAATACCATTCTCTTTAAGTCCAGAGTAAAATGGCATTGTATAGGACTTACCATGAGTAATAACCTGTGGATGATAAATCATAATAACGTTTGGGTAAACAACCTCTCCTACTTCATAAATTGGTTCATCAGATGCCCTTACATAAGCTTCAACTGGAGCCATTCTTTTCTCAGAACCAAAGAATGGAACAAGTGAAGCATATTTCCCAGCAGCTGACATAGCATTACCAAGGATGTGGGCGGAAGTAACAACCCCTTGCCCACCAACACCAGCAATTCTTATATTATATCTCTTTGTTTTAGTAGCCATTATGCTTTAACCTCCTTTTTCTTCTTTTCTATCTCCTCGAAGAAAGCTTTGACCTCATCAGTCATATACTCTTCAAATCCAAAATCTTTCTTCTCTCTTTCTCTTGCATCTCTTAGAACTTCCTCTGTTGGTATTGAGTATTCAATATTACATGAAGTATAAGCATGAATAAATGTCGGTCCAAAATGTCTTGCAGCAAGGATAGCCCTTTTTATAACTTTAGAAAGTCTCTTAATGTTAGTTGGAGCAATTTTTACTACATATACACAACCTGCCAATTTAGCAAGTTCTGTTGCAGGAAGCTTATCAAACTTTTTACCTTTTGGAGCCATTTTTAATTGAACTCCCTTAGGTGACATTCCTGATTCCTGTCCACCTGTATTCCCATAAACTTCATTATCAACCATAATAGTTGTAAATTTTTCTTTTCTGAACCATGAATGCATTGTCATACTAAATCCAATATCCATTAATCCACCATCACCTGCAATTGCGATAACATCTTTTTGTTTATCAGGAAATCTTAAATTTAAAGCTCTTGTTAAGCCAGAAGCTACAGCATTTGTATCTCCATAGTTCCCATAAATAAATGGAACCGCTGCTTGAGAAAGTGCAAGTCTTGCACATCCTGCTGTTCCAAGGACTATTGTGTCCTCAGGATTTGGAAGTGATGCATAAAATACTCTTACAAAATAAGCCATCCAGCATCCTGCACACATTGGATGTTCTTCTAAAATTTCTTTAAACTGTCCAATTTGTGAAGCATCTACTTCTTTTCCAAAAGGACCAAAATCTATTAAATCAACATAATCTTTTGGCAAATATTGCTTAAATCCTGGTGCTGGTTGTACATATCTTAAACCCATAATTAATACCTCCTAAAGTTTTTAAATTAAGTTTTCGTTAAATTACTACTTTTTTCTCTTGTTTTATCCCTAAAATTTTATAAATTTCTTCCATAATAAGTTCTACAGGTAGTGTCATACCACCATAAACCCTTGGTCCATCTACAACTATTCCACTGTTTGGAATTGCTGCTTTCACTTCTTTGGAAAGCCATCCTTCAATGTTATGCTCAGGAATTACTACACCTTTTGCATTTTTAAGAGCTTCTCTAACTTCTTGGGCAGGGAAAGGTCTAATTGATTTTATCTTAACAAGACCTACATTTAACCCTTCTTCCTGTGCATATCTCACAGCCTCTCTTCCCTGAGCAGCAGCACAACCTGAAGCAACAACAAAAACATCAGCATCTGGATTGACAACCTCTATAGGTCCATTTAAGTATTTATATATGTATTTCATTGCTCTTTGAGTAGAAGACCATACTTCTTGTTGCCATACTGCATGTATTAAATAACTCATAAAGTTAGATTTTTGAACAGGAGCATCCCTTTGTATTCTTGCTGGAGGAACCTCACAGTCTGTAACAGGGACAGGTGCTTTGTATGGGTCTCTTGGTGGAAGTTTCATATCCTCTGGAGTCATTTCAACATAACCTTTTGCATGTGTTACGAAGAAACCTTCGGTAGCAACAGCTACAGGAATATAAACATCTACCATTTCCGATATTGCAAAAGCTGCCAATGTCATATCAAAAACATCTTGCTGATTTTCAGCGTGAAGTAAAACTACTCCACTATGAAGAAGATAAGCTAACTCAATATTATCAGGCTGAATTGAAAGAGGAGCATTAACAACTCTTGTTAAAACACCCAGTACAGCAGGTATTCTATGCCCGGGCCATGAAGCAATGGCTTCTATACCTCTAAGTAATCCAGGTCCAGAAGTTGCAGTAAATACTCTAACTCCTGCTCTTGATGCACCTGCAATAGCAGACATCGTTCCATACTCTTCTTCAGCCCTATAGTAGTCTTTTAAATATCCTTGTGCGTATAAATCACCAACTAAGTGCATAACTTCTGATTGTGGCGTAATTGGATAAGCTATAGCCATATCAACATTAGCTCTTTTTACAGCTTCTGCCATTGCTTGAGCACCTGTTATAAAATGTCTTTCCCTTGGTGCTTCTTTTAATAAATAATCTATATCTACAACTTTTTGCTCTGGCATTTTTATAACCTCCTAAATTTTAAAATTTTATTATTCTGTCTCAGTAACGTTTTCTATTCCTTTTTTAGGAATAATTGTATGTAAGTAATCTCCATAATCTAATGGATTTAAATCTTCCCATTCTTCTTTTGGAAGTGATGGATTAGTTGGTGGCGCCTTTGGAGTCCACTGTATTCCA
>JALTAS010000098.1 GCA_027058925.1 Persephonella sp. | reverse complement strand
CATAGGGAACTTTAAGCTCAAGACCTATTTTTAACACATCAGTTTTGCTCATTCCCAGAAACGGCGTCCATACTGTAATCCTGTTTTTTTTCTTTGCAACCATTATTGATGAAGAGTTTATCGCAGCTTCCACCGATGAGGCAAACTCGGCTCTGCAGTCTGGATACGGACTGTCAACAGAGTGTATCCCTATACCTATATTTTCAATCTCGTATATATCAGCAAATGATGCGGCTATTGATAGGAAGTTCAGGTTTCTCATCGGGACTGTTGTTATAGGGGGTCCTTCAGGATACTCCTCAGACGGAACCTGAATGTTCTCGTCTGTTAATGCCGATCCTTTAATTCCTTTTAGATGGGGAACCTCAACTATAAAATGTTTTTCAACATCTGCCTCCTTTATTAGTTCTTTTGCGAAGCTCAGCTCTATTTTGTGTTTCTGACCGTAATCAAAAGAGATTGCGTAAACCTCACTGAATTTTTCCTTTGCAAGCCACAAAAGTGTGGCGCTGTCCATTCCTCCTGAAACAAGGACGATAACATTATCCTTCATTCTCAGCCTTTGCCCCATTTATCTTTTTTATTTTTCCTGTTTTTAGCTTTAGGTTTCCTTCAAAAACGCCTTGCGGTTCTATTGTTATTTCATTGTATGTTATCTCGCCTATAAATTTTCCTCCTGATATGATCTCTATGCTTGTGCAGTCTGCATCTCCCTCAACAAAACCGCTAACTATAATTTTTTCTGCTGTTATTTTACCTTTTACCTTTCCTTTTTTTCCGACTGTTACAACTTTTTCACAAAATATATTTCCTTCCACCTCTCCGTCTATATGTACAGAACCGTTAAACTTAAGTTCTCCTGAAATGAGAGAACCTTCGCTGATTATTGTTGTTCCGGAATTAGTGGTTGTAGATTTAGTGTTATTCCCTTTATTAAAGATTCCCATCTCACACGCCTCTCCTTTTTAAAAATTTCTTTATAGCTCAATTTTTTCCATCTTATAAAATTGACAGGATTTAAAGGTCTTTGCAAGTATCTAACTTCATAATGAAGGTGGGGACCGTTGATAACTCCTGTGTCTCCGGAAAAACCTATAAGCTGTCCTTTCTCAACAAAATCTCCTGTTTTTACTTTAATTTTGCTTAAGTGTCCGTATATAGTCTTAAATCCGTAGTTATGCTGAATTATTACCATTTTTCCGTAAGCGCTTTTTTTTCCTGCATACTCAACTATCCCGTTAGCTGTTGAAAAAACAGGTGTTCCAACCTTTGCCCTCAGATCAACTCCCGGATGAAAGTCCTTCTGTCCGTTAACTGGGTGTTTTCTGTATCCAAATCTGCTTGTTATTATTGTGCTTTTTAGAGGAGAGCCGTTTGGTATATTCTTGAACATATGGTATATCTGGCCTGTTGTCAGAGAAAGATCTTTTATTCTTTCTGAAAAATCCTTTTTTTCTTCAGGGATAAGACCTATCATCTCCTCTATGTTTTTTACCTTTTCAGAAAGCTCTCTCAGTTCTGATGTTTTTTCATTTATGCTTTGTTTAAGGGTTATTTTTTCCTTAAGCAGTTTTATGTTCTGTTTTAATAGTTCTTCTTTCTTCTGAGAAAGTTCACTAACCTCTTTTGACAAAAAGTAGATTACAGATGTGCTTATAACAAAAAAAAGAATTATAAATCCGACAAAATAAAGAAAGTATCTTTTTACTATCTGTTTTAGGGTGTACTGCTTTACTCCGTTAACATCATGAATCGTTATTGTAAATTTGTCACGCATGATTAGTTCTGCTGTTTTTCAGTTGCACGCCATTTCAGGTAGCTTTCAATAAAACCGTCAATATCACCGTCCATTACAGCCTGTATATTTCCTGTTTCATACCCTGTTCTCAGATCTTTAACCATCTGGTAAGGCTGGAATACATACGATCTTATCTGGCTTCCCCATGTGATATCTTTTTTCTCCCCTTCAAGCTCTTTCTGTTTTTCTTTCTGTTTCTCAAGTTCGTACTGGTAGAGTCTGGCTTTCAGCATCTGCATCGCTTTTGCTCTGTTCTGGATCTGTGATCTTTCGCTCTGGCAAGATACTGTTATTCCTGTGGGAATGTGGACTATTCTTACTGCAGAATCTGTTGTGTTTACGTGCTGTCCTCCTGCCCCGGATGCTCTGAATGTATCTATCCTGAGATCCTCCTCTTTTATCTCTACCTTAACATCTTCCCCTATCTCAGGTATCACAGAAACGGCAGAAAATGATGTGTGTCTTCTTTTGTTTGCATCAAAAGGTGATATCCTTACCAATCTGTGAACTCCCTGTTCCCCTTTCAGGTAACCGTAGGCATAAGGACCTTTGATTATCACGGTTGCGCTTTTTATCCCTGCAACATCGTCAGGCTGGTAGTCCACCATCTCAATCTCAAACCCATTTTTCTCAGCCCACCTGAGGTACATTCTGAGGAGCATCTCTGTCCAGTCGCATGCTTCAACACCGCCTGAACCTGCCTGCAGGGTAAGTATAGCGTTTTTAAAGTCGTATTCTCCAGACAGAAGGCTTGCTGTTTCAAGCCTGTTTATCTCCTTTTCAAGATTTTCAATCTCATCTTTTATCTCTTTTTCTGTTTCCTGATCGTATTCTATCTCAAGAAGCTGTAAATACTCATCAATATCTGAAAGTCTTTTTTCAACAGACTTTATCTCATTTAATCTGTTTGAGATACTGTTTCTCTTGCTTGCCGTTTCCTGTGCCTTTTTCTGATCATTCCAGAAATCAGGTTTTCCCATTTCCTGATCAAGAATAGAAAGTTCCCTCTCAAGCTGATCAGGTTTCAAGATCTCTTTTATATTTTCAAACCTATTTTTAAGCTCATTTAATTTTTCTTTCAGTTCTACAATCATGGCTCTCACTTATATTTTTTATTTTCGCCAATATAATATGGAAATTACAGCTATTTTCAACCGCCTTTGGAGGCTAAAAAATAAGCCCAAAGAGAACCTGCAACAACAAAAACAGGTAAAACTATTAAAACCGTCATTATGTTTCCTAAAATCACTGCTATAACCGTTTTTACCCATGTTGACCTGAGTATGAATTTTGCAAGAAATATCTCAAATGTTACTGCTATCAAAATAGGAATCCACAGCATTCCGGGAACATAAACCCCTGCAACAACCATTCCTGTTCTTATTATGCCAAGCAAAACATATGTTATAAGGGTTATTAAAAATGCTGTTTTATATGTGATATGCCTTATAAGTGCAAGTCTTCCTGCATACCATAGGGAGAAGCTTCCCATTGCGAGAAAGACGGCAGCAAAAAGCATTTTATAAACAATATCAGCAACAGGGTCTTTGTCTGCCAGAAGATCTACAAACTGTCCCGTTTCTTCTCCGTAAGCTACAAAAGGTATAAGTA
>JALTAS010000097.1 GCA_027058925.1 Persephonella sp. | reverse complement strand
CAAAAGGGTATTAGAATTTTTAACAAAAAATAAAATACCAATATTTTTTTACAACCATTACGGTTATTACATAGGCAGTTTTTATCCAAGAGAGTATCTAAATTCCGGATTTGTAATTTTAAAGCAGGCAGAGTTTTATTTAAAAAAAGATGAGAGACTGTATCTTGCAAAAAGCTTTGTTGAAGGTGCTGTCCTAAACTTGCTGAAAAATCTAAACTATTATAAAAGATCCAAAGAAGAATATATAAAGCCGTATATAGAGGAGATAGAGCAGAAACTAAAAGAGATAAAAGATAAAGAGGATATTCCATCATTGATGGCTCTTGAAGGTGAGATCAGAAAAAAGTATTATGAGGCGTTTAATGTGGTTTTAAACATCGGGGATTTTTATTTTGATAAAAGAACTAAACAACCTCCTAAAAATCCCCTCAATGCTCTTATCAGTTTTGGCAATTCTTTGCTTTATACAGTGGTTCTTGCACAGATTTACAGAACCCATCTTGATCCGAGAATAGGCTTTCTCCATCAGACAAACCAAAGATCATTTAGCCTTAATCTGGATATTGCAGAGGTTTTTAAGCCTGTTATAGTTGACCGTGTTATATTCAGTCTTATAAACAAGAAACAGATCCAGTTAAAACATTTTGATCAGGATATAGATTTTGTTTATCTAAATGACAAAGGAAAACAGATATTCATAAAATCCTTTGAGGAAAAACTTAATACCACCTTAAAATATAGGAATTTAGGTAAAGTCTCTTACCGGAAACTTATCAGGCTTGAGTGTTATAAGATTTATAAACATCTTTTTAGGGAAAGTGTTTACCGACCGTTTTTGATGAATTAGAGGGAAAGATGTTTATTATCCTTGTTTATGATGCAAATGAAAAAAGGGTTCAAAAATTTTATAAAATATGCAAGAAATATCTTGTACATGTGCAGAAGAGCGTATTTGAGGGGCAGATAACAGAGTCAGCTCTGCGGCTTTTAAAAGATGAGCTTCAGGAAGTGATGGATCATCAAGAGGACAGCGTTCTTATATACAAATTCAGAACCAAAAAGTATTACGAAAGGGAAACAATTGGTGTTGATAAGCCTTCCCACGAGGATCTGTTTATCTAAGTAGGTCTGTTATTTTGGCAAGGTTATCTTTTGTTAGAATGATCTCCCTGTCTGACAGTTTGCAGAAAATATCAATTTTTAACTTTTCAAGGCAGTCTTTTTCAGATTTTTCATTCATGTATTCCCCAAACAAAAAAGTATCCCCAACCTTAAGGGATAAAAGTGCGATTATAAGGGGTGTTTCTTTGCAGTCAGAAAGCTGAAACCATTTTATCGCTTCTGTAAAATGCCTTTCTGTGATATGTTTCAGTCCTGTTGCAAAGTTTTTCAGATTTTCTTCTTTTAATTTTTCTGAAATCTTTTCAATCTCGTCAGGTGATAAAGTTCTTCCTTCTTTTTTTAATAATATCTGCAGTCTTTTTAATTTTGAAGGATCAACCATATCTGCCTTCTGAAAGATTTTTTAAGAAATTTATCTGGTGGAATGTGTGTGGATTAACCCCCTTTTCCATAACCTTGTCAATCGCTTTTTCGTAGGGAACACCTGAATGTATCAGATATCCTGCCAGAAATGTACCGCTTCTTGCCTGACCGTACTTGCAGTGGACAACGATCTTTTTATTATTTTTTATCTCATCAATATACCGGTAAACAGCAAGAAAATCTTCTTCTGGGATAATCTGGTACATATCAAAAGGTATTCTTATTACATCAAACCCTATCTCTTTCTGTTTTTGTGCTATAAAATCGCCGTACTCCCCTTTGAGAAGGTTTATAACGAGATCAACCCCTTCTTCTTTCCACAAAATAAGCTCTTCAGGTTCAGGAACTCTGCTGCCACCAAGATAATCTGTAATCCATCTGATCACCCGAAATACTCCAGAGCTCTTTTTATTCTGTGTTTTACCCTTTCTATCCCTATTACCTCAACAAGGGTGGCTATATCAACCCCTGATGTTTCCCCTGTTAAAGCCACTCTTATAGGCATGAACAGTCCTTTTCCTTTTATACCTGTTTCTTTCTGTATCTCTTTTGTTATTTTCTTAAAGTCCTCTTTTGTGATATCGTCCATATCTTTTATTTTTTCATAAAAAAGCTGAACTACCTTGTATCCGTTTTCATCTTCAAGGAATTTTTTGCCGTCTTCAGAGTAGTGGAAATCATCAACAAAAAATGGTTTGGCTCTTTCCTCTATATCCATAAGTGTTTCAATGCTGTCTCTTATTGCTTTCATAACCTTTTTGTAGTACTCAAGGTCTGCTCTATACCCGAATCCTTCAAAAAACGGAACAGCTCTTCTTGTAAGATCATCTATATCAAGCTTTTCTCTTATATAAACCCCGTTAAGCCATTTCAGTTTTGCCCTATCAAAAACTGCAGGAGCATTGTGGACATCCTCAATATCAAACTCGGCTATTATCTCCTCTTTTGATAAAACCTCATTATCCCCTTTAGGGTGCCAGCCTAAAAGGGCAAGACCGTTAAACATAGCTTCCGATACATACCCATCATCTCTGAAAGCCCTTACAGAAACAGCCCCATGTCTTTTAGACAGCTTGCTTCTGTCTTCTCCCAGTATTATAGGAAGATGTGCAAACTTCGGTTCCTGAAACCCTAAAGCCCTGTAGATGAGTATCTGTTTCGGGGTGTTTGAAAGATGATCCTCTCCTCTAATCACATGTGTGATCTTCATTAGGGCATCATCAACAACAACAACAAAGTTATAAACAGGTGAGCCGTCTGATCTGACTATAACAAAATCCCCAAACTCGTCCACATTTATCTCAACAGTTCCTTTTATTAAGTCTTCAAAAACTATATACTCTCCGTCAGGAACTCTGAACCTCCAGACATAAGGCTTCCCTTCTTCCTCAAGTTTTTTAATCTCTTCAGGGGATAAGTTTCTGCATTTTCCTGAGTATCTTGGAGGTCTTCCTTCTGCCATAGCTTTTTTTCTTTCTTCCTCAAGCTCCTCAGGTGTGCAGAAACATTTGTATATATGACCGCTTTCTTTTAGTTTTTCTACATATTCTTTGTAGATTTCTGTTCTTTCAGATTGTCTGTATGGAGCGTATTCGCCTCCAACATCTGGTCCCTCGTCCCACTCTATACCAAGCCATTTAAGATCATCTATCAGCATATCCTCATACTCTTTTTTTGATCTTTCCCTGTCTGTATCCTCAATCCTGAGAACTATTTTTCCACCTGTGTGTTTTGCGTATATATAGTTAAAAAGTGCTGTTCTTGCATTTCCAAGATGTAAATATCCTGTTGGGCTTGGTGCAAATCTTACTCTTACCAAAATAAACCTCCTTGAGACTAATAATAAAATTAGTTGCTTTTTATC
>JALTAS010000096.1 GCA_027058925.1 Persephonella sp. | reverse complement strand
TTTTTAACTTTTTCTCATTCAATTTTTATCTTCCCCGACTGATTATTTTTTCGGTATAATCAGTTAATAACTTTAAAAATATTAGCAAAAAGGTAATATAATGATTTTATCATTAGATACATTTAGTGAAACACTTGGGGTGTCTTTGATAGATGGGCACAAGCTGTTAGTAAGACAGACCTACAGAAAGTTAAAACCCTTTTCTGAACTTTTACTTGACAGGATAGATAGTATTTTTAATCAGTTAGGGTATGATCCATCTGTTTTATTTGCTGTCTGTGTTAATAAAGGTCCGGGAAGCTATACTGCTCTCAGAGTAGGTATAACTGTTGCAAAAACAGTATCCTATTCACTTAATATTCCAATATATGCTTATACTTCTCTTGAGGCAATGGCTTATAAATACAGACATTATCAGGGTGTTATAAAAACAGTTGTGAATGCAGGTAAAGGAGAATGCTACACATCTGAGTTTATGTCTTCCGATTTCAATATTAAACAGATATCCGAAATGAGGTTAATGAAAATAAAGGATTTTGAAAAAGGTATTTCTGACGACTGTATTGTAGTGGTAAGCGGGATTAATATAACAGGAAAAAATGTTTTTTCGCTAACAGATGATCTATCTGTTGAGGGGACATTCTTTGCGCTGAAAAAAGATCTTAAAGAGGAAAGGTTTTTACTTGAGCCTGTTTACATGAGACCTGTTTAATATCTGATAAACAGTTTTGTGGACAATCTCAGTGTAAAAGGAAATGTAATACTTCCAAATATTATTCCCATAGTCAAAAGTCTTACGGCTCTGTCTTTTTCTTCAAAGAGAAAGGAGTTATACACGACGAATTTTCCTGCATAAACAAGCCCTGAAAGGAAAACCATAAGTGATACCATACCAAGAAAGATATAAAACATCCTGTTTTCTTTTGATCTTGTTTTAAAATCTATAAAATAAAGAAGTCCAAGTGAAAAAATAAATATTTCTGTCAGTGAAAAGCCAAGTCCTACGCTTGCAAACTCAAACATTAAATCTCTCCATTACCCTTTTTATAACAGCCCCATGTCTCAATCCCCAGTCGCTTACCGTAATACTTTCTTTGCCAAGAAACTCAAGAGCCGTATCAAATATCACTATACCAGATATTATAGCTTCAGCCCTTTTGTCCTCAATTGCAGGAATTGATCTTCTTTCTTCAAGTGTCATTGATGAAAGTTTTTCAAGCCAGTATTCTATGGATTTTTTGGACAGGATCTGACCGTGAACTTTTGATGAGACATAAGGGAATATGTGCTTTTCAAGGGCTACAAGTGTTGTGATAGTTCCTCCAAGTCCGATAAACTGTTTAGCTTTCCTGTAATCCTCTATATTCTTCAGATAATCAAGGATAAAACTCCTCATCTCTGTTATCTCTTCTTTTTTAGGGGGATCAGATTTTATAAATCTTTCTGTAAGAGTTACGATACCAAACGGGAAGGATACAGATTTTTCCATTCTGTAGCCTGAATTTTTTTCCCCGTAAACAAACTCTGTACTACCTCCTCCCTGATCAATAACAACAAAATCATCTTCAGGTTTTATTCCGTAGGCTGTTGCAAGAAATGATAGGTATGCTTCCTCTTCTCCTGATATCAGCTTTATGTCTATACCAAGCTGTTTTATTTTTTCAAGAAGTTCCTGCCCGTTTTTCGCCTCTCTGCAGGCTTGTGTGGCGTAGCCTATAATTTCCTGAACTTTGTACTCTCTTGATATAAGAACATACTCTTTTAATGTTGACAGAACTTCATTAATCGCTTCTTCCTGAAGATAACCTGTTTCCTTAAGCTTTCTTCCTAAAGTTGTTATACGGCCTGCAGAAAAAACGTCTTCTATACTGTTTAATGTTTCTTCCAGAGAGTCTTTTTTATGAACAGCTGATATTAAAAGTCTTGTTGAGTAAGTTCCAACATCAACAACGGCTATCCTGTAATTCAATCCTCCTACTCCAGAAAGACCTGTCCTTCAAGGGGAGAAACCTCTATACCCTGGGATTCCATAAATTTAATGGCCTGCTCAATCTGGTCTTCTTCTCCTGTCAGCTCAAGCTCTAACCAGCCTATATTTTCTGTAACGTTTGCCTTTCTGATATTTATCTCCACATCAAAATTTTTACAGACCCTGCTTAAGATAGGCTCTTTTATTTTGTCTTCAGGGTAGATCAGCTTAAGCTTTATAGACTCCATACTAATCCTCCGTTCCCCCTGCTATTGCCGGAATTATGGCAACGATATCTCCATCTTTCAGCTCTGTATCTTTTCCTTTTAAAAATCTTATATCCTCGTCATTCACGAAAAAGTTAACAAACTTCCTTATCTCACCGTTTTCCTCAACAAGCCTTTCTTTTATGCCAGGAAATTCTTTTTCCAGTGCTTCTATAAGCTCAGCAATAGTTTTAGCCTCAACCTGAACTTCTCCCTGTCCCTGTGTAACCCTTCTCAATGCTGTTGGTATTCTAACTGTGACAGCCATACTATCCTCCTGTTTTTATTTTTCTACCTTAATCCCTATAACCTTCTCTTTAAATTCGTGGAGAGAAGGTTTGATGTGAATAGGTTTATTAAGATGTCCTTCAAGAACTTCCATTGTTTTGTATCCATTTCCTGTTATGTAAGCAACAACAACCTCATCAGGATCAAAGACACCTTTCTCTGCGAACTTTTTCAAAACAGCTATTGTTGTTCCACCTGCTGTTTCTGTAAATATTCCTTCTGTTTCAGCAAGAAGCTTCATTCCTTCTATTATTTCCTGATCTGAAGCTATCTCAATATCACCGTTGCTTTCCTTTCCTACCTTAACAGCGTAAGGTCCATCGGCAGGATTTCCTATAGCTATAGATTTGGCTATGGTGTCTGGTTTTTCAGGAACAATCCAGTCTCTTCCTTCCTTAAATGCTTTATAGATCGGACTGCATCCTGAAGCCTGTGCTCCATACATTCTTGGTGGGTTGTCTGATATTAGGCCGACGGTTTTAAGCTCATTAAAACCTTTCCAGATTTTTGTGTATAAAGATCCTGAAGCCAGAGGTGCAACAACAGCATCAGGAGCTTTCCAGCCAAGCTGTTCAGCAACCTCAAATGCAAGGGTTTTTGAACCTTCCGAGTAAAAAGGCCTAACATTTATGTTAACAAATGCCCATCCAAACTCATTGGCAACCTCTGAGGAAAGCCTGTTTACATCATCATAATTTCCTTCCACAGCTACAACAGTTGGATTAAAAACAAGAGAACCTATTATTTTGTTTGTTTCAAGGTTTGCAGGTATAAAAACATAACATTTCATACCTGAAGCTGCAGCATTTGCTGCCACAGAGTTTGCAAGATTTCCAGTTGATGCACATGCAGCTGTATCAAAACCAAACTCTTTGGCTTTAGATAACGCAACAGCAACGACCCTATCCTTAAA
>JALTAS010000095.1 GCA_027058925.1 Persephonella sp. | reverse complement strand
AAGATATATACCTTATTTTTAAGATTTTCATCCTGAATAAGTTTTCCCATAAAATAAATATATAGATCAAATGTATGGAGGATCAAATTGATTGTTGTCCTGCAGAGGGTAAACAGATCCTGGGTTGAGATTGATGGAAAGGTTGTAAGTGAGATAGAAAAAGGGATAAACATACTTCTTGGGGTTGTGAAAGGAGATACAACTGAAGATATAGATAAGCTTGTTAAAAAAATACCTTTTTTAAGGATATTTGAGGATGAAAAAGGAAAGATGAACCTTTCCTTAATTGATATAAAAGGTGAGGCTCTTGTGATATCACAGTTTACCCTTGCAGGAAATGTAAAAAAGGGAAGAAGACCATCTTTTGATCAGGCAGAGGAACCTGAGAGAGCAAAACAGCTTTATGAGCTTTTTGTAAAAAAACTTTCAGAGTATCTGCCTGTCAAGACTGGTATTTTTGCAGCTAATATGAAGGTCTTTATAGAAAATAACGGCCCTGTTACATTTGTTATAAATTCAAAAGAACTTTAGATTATTTCATGTAAAGGTATGTCATCCTCAAGAACAGGAAAGTCTTCCATTTTTCTGCCGAAGGCTGTTTCAAGAAATGTGTTGCTCCACCAGTTAATGTCGTATTTTTTTATGTGTTTTCTCAGCCCTTCCATCATCTTTTTTTTCTTTTTATCATCCATAGTAAGGGCTCTATAAAGGGACAATGCTGTCCCTTCAAGATCGTACGGATTTACCAGAACTGAGTAATCATGTATCTCTGTTGCTGCCCCTGCAAACTCGCTAAGTATTAAAACACCTGTTCCATCTATGTTTGAGGCGGCAAACTCTTTTCCTATAAGGTTCATACCATCTTTTATAGGATTTACCCAGCATATGTCAGAGTATCTGTAGTATCTGATCTGTTTTTCAAATTCAAGTCTCTTTGCTATGTAATGAACAGGGGTCCATCTATCTGTTCCAAATCTGCCGTTAATGTCACTTACAAGATGTTCAAACTCAATTTTAAGCTGATCATATTCTGGGAGTTTTTTTATGTTTGGTGCAACAGCCTGAACAAGTTTTACCTTACAGTGAAACTGGGGATATTTTTCAAGGAAGTACCTATAAGCTTTAAGTTTGTGAATAAGACCTTTTGTGTAATCAAGTCTGTCTATCCCAAGTATTATCTTTCTCCTTCTGTCAATTGGTTTAGCTTTTTCAGCTGCTTTCTCATACTTATCAAAATCTATGCTTATAGGAAAAACTCCTATTTTTACTTTTCTGCCTCTGTAACTTATCTCGGTGATAGGCTCTTTAACCTGTATATTAATATCCTCAATAAGCTCATTTATACAGTCAAGGAAATTTTTCCTGTCAATGTATGTGTGGAATCCGATAAGATCGTACTGTAGTAGTCCTCTGAGAAGATCAATCCTCCAGGGTATTTTAAAAAAAAGTTCAGGATTTGGAAAAGGTATATGAAGGAAAAATGCTGTTTTGTTTTTTACATTTAGCTTTTTCAGATACTCCGGAAGCAGAAAAAAATGGTAATCATGAACCCATATCAGATCATCTTTATGAACAAGACCTTTTATTATCTGAGCAAACTTTCTGTTGACAGATCTGTATGCATTCCAGTATTCAGGATCAAATCTGGCATAAGCCTGAAATGTATGGAATAAAGGCCATATTATTCCGTTTGAGAAACCATCAAAAAATTTTTTTCTTTCTTCTACCGAAAGGGGTACGGGATACAGGATAAAACCCTCTTTTGCCCCTTCAGAAACGATTATCTCTTTTATCTGTTTTGTTAACTTTTCGGTCCCAGCCCATCCTATCCATATGGCTTTTCTTCTGTAAAGTGCCTGCTTTAAAGCTGTTACAAGGCCTCCTGGGCTTATTTTGGCCTTATATCCTTTTTTTTCTTTCTGCAGATGAATAGGAAGGATAGCAGACACAACTATTAACCTTTCCATTACCCCTCCTTCTGATATCTACTTTCCCTCGCTCTAAAGATTAATTTAATAGGAGCTTTTTCAAAACCAAGTATCTGCCTAAAGTTGTTTTCAAGAAACCTTATGTAACTTTCTTTAAAACCTTCAGGATAGTTAACGAACAGAAGGAAACAGGGAGGTTTTCCCTCAAGCTGTGTTGCATAGTATATCTTGAGTGGTTTTCCTCTATAAGAAGGAGGGTGTCTTAAAGACAGTATCTGCTTTATAGCTCTGTTTAACTGTCCTGTTCCTACCCTTTTCCATGCCTGATTGTAAACATCTATTATCTCTTTTAAAAGCTGTTTTATTCCTTTTTTCTGTGTCGCAGAAACAAACAGAACAGGAGCATAAGGGATGAAATAAAGCTTTTCCATTACCTGTTTTCTTATCCTGTTTAAAACCTCCTTCTTCTGTGGAACTGCATCAATCTTGTTTATTACTATAACTGCCGGCTTTGTGTATTTCTGAATAAGATGGCCTATTTTTGTGTCCTGCTCTGTTGCCCCCTCTTTTGCATCTATTACATGGACGACAACATCAGCTTTTTTCAGAGCATCAAGGGTTCTGCCTACACTGAAAAACTCCACTCCGTAATCAACCCTTGATCTTTTTCTGAGTCCTGCCGTATCCAGAAAAAGAAACCTGTTTCCTTCCCACTCAAAAAGGGTGTCAACAACATCTCTTGTTGTTCCCGGAATATTTGAAACAACAGCCCTTTCCTCTCCAAGTATCGCATTAAGCAATGAGGATTTTCCTGCATTTGGTTTTCCAACTATAGCAACCTTAATTACACCTTTTTCTTCTTTCTTCTCCTCTCTATGGGCTTCAGCTTCATACTCGGGTATGTGGTTCACAATCTCATCAAGAAGTTCTGCGACACCTGTTCTCTGGATGGAGGAAACAGGGATAACCTTATCAAATCCAAGCTCATAAAACTCAAACACTCTATCTTCCTGTGATGGGTTGTCTATCTTGTTTACGGCAACAATAACAGGTTTATTGGTTTTCCTTAGAATATTGGCTATCTCTTTATCTGTTTCAGTAATTCCTTCCTTACCGTCAACAACAAAAATAAAAAGATCTGAAAGCTCAAGCTCTTTTTTTATCTGCTCTAACAGATATCGGGCAAACTTATCCTGATCTTCCTGAACATATCCTCCTGTATCCACAAGTTCAAATGGCACACCTTTCCATTCAGCTTTAGCTACAATCCTGTCTCTTGTTACTCCCGGTATATCCTCAACTATAGCCTTTCTTTTTCCTATTATTCTGTTGAATAGGGAAGATTTACCAACATTTGGTCTTCCTATTATAGCTACTCTAAACATTTTTTCTCCTTGAAACGATATGAAATTTGTATAAAATTTTTTATTTAAGAAATACTAAATATTCTAAACTAAGGGGATAAAGTTATGTTTAGAAATCTGTTATTAATCTTAATTATACCTTTTTTT
>JALTAS010000094.1 GCA_027058925.1 Persephonella sp. | reverse complement strand
TTTCCAAATCTCCTGTAAGCTAATCCAAATGGTATGTTGTATATGCTTAATGGCACCTTGCTTTCAAAATCTATGTTTAATGCTTTAACAGGATCAAGCTCAACAAGGTTAAATCTTGTGCTGAATTTGAGCTGCATATATGCCTGAATCTCAGGATATTTTGCAAAAAATCCTGATGTGTATATTATTTTTGGTTCATTAATGGTAAGGAAAAAGTAGTTTATCTCATTTATAAGTCTGTCTATAGCTTTCTCTTTATCGTCAGGATCAAGCTCTTCATATTTTTTTGAATCAAAATTTAGAGACTGAACTGTTATATTTTCATGGAAAAATATCAGGTATGAATCATTTATATCAAGATGTATGATGCATATATTGCTTTCCTCTCTAAGGTCTGGATTGTTGTTTTTTTCGGCCTCTGCAAGGTTTATAAGGGCTATTCCTTCGGAGTCTATAATATCAGGTTCAATCCCTGCGTATTTCATTATCTCTCTTATATTTTCAATATCATCTATTTTTGAGATAACAACAACTATGTTCATACTTTCATCAGTTTCGCCTATTATGTCATAGTCATAAACTGTTGTTCCCTTAAGGCTTTTTATGTCTTCCCTAATGTTCCATTCTACAGCCTCTTCTATCTCTTTTGGCGTCATTTTTGGAACTTTCAAAGTTTTGAAAAGGGTTGAAGCTGTTGGAATGCTGACAATCGCATTTCTGATATTAATATCCCTTTTGTCAAGCTCTTCTTTGAGAAGCATTCCTGCCTGTTCTTTGTTATCTACAAGGGAGACCTCAAATGGCATCAAAGGTATTGAAAACTTCCCCCCTTCTTTATCCAGAACTGCTACTCTGGCGAAACCTTTGTCTAACTGAATTCCAAGGCTTACCTTTTCTCTCTGGAGAACTCCTGAGATAGGCTCTTTAATTTTTTGTAATATACTCATTTTTTATAACTCCCCTCACAGTTAGAGAGACTTTCTCTTTTATGTATTAATATACATTATCGGAAAAAAAAGGGAAGGCTTTACCCTCCCTCAATCAAATTCTTACTTTACTGCTGAAGTCCAAGTTTTTTTTCAATTTCAGCTATAGCTTTTGTTGTTTTTAGAACAGCATCAGGATTTATTGATATTGTGTCAATTCCCTGCTCAACGAGGAACTGGGCAAAGTCAGGATAATCTGACGGTCCCTGTCCACATATACCGATCTTTCTTCCTTTCTGTTTTGCTGTTTTGATTACCTGTGCTATAAGTCTTTTAACAGCTTCGTTTCTTTCGTCATACAGATGGGCAACAAGTGATGAATCCCTATCAAGACCAAGAGTTAGCTGTGTTAGATCGTTTGATCCTATTGAGAATCCATCAAAATGCTGGGCAAACTGGTCAGCAAGAACAACATTTGATGGAAGCTCACACATAACATAAACCTCAAGACCGTTATCTCCTCTCTTCAGTCCGTACTCTTCCATCACTTTAAGGACTTTTTCTCCTTCTTCAGGCGTCCTGCAGAAAGGTACCATAACTCTCACATTTGTAAGACCCATTTTGTTTCTTACTCTTAATATAGCTTTACATTCTAAACCAAAGGCCTCTTTGAATTTTTCAGAATAATATCTTGATGCTCCTCTCCATCCAATCATAGGGTTTTCTTCAACAGGCTCAAAATGCTTTCCACCTATCAGGTTTGCATACTCATTTGATTTGAAATCTGAAAATCTGACAATAACAGGTTTCGGATAAAATGCTGCTGCTATTCTTGCTATTCCATAGGAAAGTTTTTTGATATAGTATTCTTCTTTGTTATCATAACCGAATGTTTTATCTTCTATGATTCTTGCAAGATCTGGATCTTTCTGTTTTATCTCCTCAAATTTTATCAATGCAAGGGGATGTATACCTATGTAATTGTTTATAATAAACTCTTCTCTTGCAAGACCCACTCCTGCATTTGGCAGGAAAGAGAAATCAAAAGCCCCTTCAGGTGAAGCAACATTCATCATAATAGGAGTTTTCGTTTTTGGTAATGTATTTATATCAACCTCTTCAACCTCATACTCTATCTGGCCATCATACACGTAACCAACATCTCCTTCAGCACATGAAACGGTAACAAGCTGACCATCTTTTAATACTTCTGTGGCATTTCCTGCTCCAACAACAGCAGGAACACCAAGCTCTCTTGCAACAATAGCAGCGTGGCAGGTTCTTCCCCCTCTGTTTGTAACTATTGCAGCTGCCTGCTTCATAATGGGTTCCCAGTCAGGATCGGTCATATCTGTTACAAGAACATCCCCTGCCTTAAAATCCTTTGCATCTTCAAGGGAATACATTAGCTTTACATTCCCTGTTGCGACTTTGTCTCCTACAGCTATTCCCTGTACAAGAACTTTCTTTGATCTTTCTTCGTAAGGCTCAGTAATTTTATATGTGACAATTTTTGAATGATCTTTTCTTGAATGTACAGTTTCAGGTCTTGCCTGAACAATGAACAACTCATTTATCTCCCCATCTTTCGCCCATTCAACATCCATAGGAGTCCATTTGTTATATTTTCGGGAGTAATACTCCTCTATCTTCATTATCCAGCCTGCAAGTTTGAGAACCTCTTCATCTGTAAGGCAGAACTGTTTTTGTTTTTCTTCAGGAACAGAAACAATTTTAACCCTTTCATCTTCTGTTGTTCCATAAACCATTTTTTTATCTTTTTTACCTAACTTCTTTTCTATAATAGCTTCATATCCCTTTTTAAAGGTTGGTTTAAAAACAAGCCATTCATCAGGGGTAACAGCACCCTGCACGACCATTTCACCAAGTCCGTAAGACCCGTTTATCAGAACAACATCTTTAAATCCGCTTTCTGTGTCAAGTGAAAAACCAACACCAGCCGAAGCGAGATCTGATCTAACCATTTTTTGAACACCTACAGCAAGGCCTATGGAAAAGTGATCAAAACCAAAAGACTCTCTGTAAGAAATAGCTCTATCTGTAAACAATGAGGCAAAACAGTTTCTTATAGCATTCAAAAGAGTCTCATCCCCTTTTATATTAAGATATGTTTCCTGCTGTCCTGCAAATGAAGCATCAGGCAGGTCTTCTGCTGTTGCTGATGATCTGACAGCAACATCAACCCTGTGTTTTCCGTACATTTCACTGAGCTGGGCATAAAAGTCAAGTATCTGTTTTCTAAGATCCTCAGGGAACTGCCCTCCCTTTATCATCTCTCTTACTGTTAATCCCCTTTTCTGAAGGTCAAAAACATCATTTGGATTTAAACCTTTCAGTGCTTCTTTTATTTTCTCTTTCAGGTTATTGAAATCAATAAAATATCTGTAAGCTTCTGCTGTCACAACATAACCCATAGGTATTTTGATACCTATCGGAGAGAGTTCCTTAATCATCTCCCCAAGAGATGCATTTTTCCCACCGACCAACTCAACATCTTCCATTCCA
>JALTAS010000093.1 GCA_027058925.1 Persephonella sp. | reverse complement strand
ATTTTCAACATTAAAAAAATTATTATAAGGGTATACTGTTATTCTCTCTCCATCAGATTTTACCCTGGCAAAAAAATCTGCAGACGAAAAAATAAAAACATTTCTGTCCTCTTTTCTGTAATAAATATCTATTTCTTTACTTTCTAAAAATGGAATATCAGATTTTTCCACATCACACCGGAAAAAAGTGAACCTTTCTGACACATAAGGGATAGATGTAACTATACAGCTAACATAGGCAGGATTTTGTTGAAAAACAGGCAGTTTTTCTTTTTGATGAATGGACATCCCTAAAAGTAAAATCCCAAAAAGGAAAACGGCAAATGAGGTAAACCCTCTAAAAGATATTGATATTACAAGAACAAAAAGAGGTATCCATAAATCAAGATTAAAATAAAAATAACGGGATAATAAAATTCCTCCTGCCAGAAAAAGAAAAGGAAAAATAAAAAAATTTTTCACATCTTAAAGGAGGGGCTTTAAAGCCCCTTAATATTAATTAGAATACAAAACCTGCTTCCACACCGACAAATGTTCTGTTGTCCTTGTTATTTCCTTTGTCGTCAGTAAATCCTTTTCCATCTGTATTAACGTAAGCGAACTCTCCTCTGACATATGTGTTTTTTGTTGGTTTATAGGTTGGTGTTACAGTAAATGACCAGGCATCATCACCTGCGACACCGTATATTCCTTCATTAACTACTGTTGTACCGGATGTTGACTGGCCGTCATTCACATACTCAATTCTTACAGGAATCTCAAATACATCCATTTTTGCTACAGCATAAAGAGCTATACCGTAAGCTGTATCATCAACGCTTGTTGCTCCTGAAGCCTTAATAGCATTTTTCGCTGTATCGTCCATCCATTGATAATCAACATTTACACCCAGTTCTATCCCCTGAACATCAGTGCTTAAAACAACATCAACAAGGTTTTTTGTTTTGTTGTAATCAAAGTAAGAAACTGCATAGTTAAAGTTTCCAACAGATCCTATAGATCCAAAAGCAAAAGCATCGGAAGGAGTCACTCCTCCAACAGAACCGGCAGTATCCTGAGTGTATTCAGCATAAACATCTATACCCTCTGCCACAGAGTAAGTAACCCTTGCTCCAGCGTATGTTACAGGCTGAGCATACCACACCATACCAAATGTGTAGTTTCTGTTGTCATAAGTATGGTAAAGTTCATATCCTATGTTTGTGAGCAGAAGTCCTGCATCCACTGTTAAACCTTCAACCGGTCTTATGCTTACCCAACCATACTCAAGCTCAAATCCTGCAGTTGGGGGCTGTGTAGCATCTAAAAGATCAGGCTGGGTTGTGGCTCCAAATCCTGCTGTAAAACCAATCATTGAGTTTACTTTTGAGGTGAGATCAATGGCAAATGTTGAAACTGTAAAGTAATCATTGTTTGAAGAACCTATATTTGTTGTGTAAAAGTAACCTGCTGTCACCCCTCCTGTCATCTCAATGTCAGAGTTTGCAACAGTTAAATTTCCTGCCTGAGCAATACCACCTGCAGCCAACAGACCCGCTGCTGCCAAGTTTACAATCTTTTTCATACTGAACCTCCTTTAATATTTTTTGAAAATATTAACATATTTCGGAAAATACAAAAATATTATAAAAAAGGGGTTAAACCCCTAAATTAAAGATTAAACCCCCTTTCCCCGTGGGTTGCTTCATCAAGTCCCATTGTTTCTGTCTCCTCATCAACCCTTGCACCACCAGTGATAAGAGAAGAAACAAAGTAAAGAATAGCTGTCATTATTCCTGTAAACACAATTGTAAATATTACAGACTCAATCTGAACAAGTATCTGTCCCATTCTATCACCGTTCTGGAGAGGTGAGCCGTCCCATGCAAGAGATTGTAGTGCAAAGAACCCTGTAGCTATAGCTCCCCAGATACCTGCAAGCCCGTGAATCCCAAAAGCATCAAGTGAATCATCATAACCAAGGGCTTTCTTCAGTATAAATACTCCAAACCAACCTACAATCCCTGCAACTATACCTATCACGATCGCTCCTGCAGGACTTACAAACCCGGCAGCTGGAGTAATAGCAACAAGACCTGTTATCGCACCTGAAGCCCCGCCAAGAAGCGTTGGTTTTTTTGCTGTTATCCATTCCATAATTATCCATGAGAGAACTCCGGAAGCTGTTGCAACATTAGTTGTCAGCAGAGCAACACCTGCAACCTCATTTGCACCAAAAGCGGATCCGGCATTAAATCCAAACCATCCAAACCACAGAAGCCCAGCACCTAAGGATGTTAAAACCACTGATGAAGGAAGTATTGCTGTTTTCTTATAATCTTTTCTTTTTCCAAGTAAAAGAGCAAGAACAAGGCCTGTAACACCTGCATTAATATGGACTACTGTTCCACCTGCAAAATCTAAAGCTCCTGCGTCATAAAGAAATCCCCCTCCCCATACAACGTGAGCGATAGGTGCATAAACAAATGTGATCCATAAAATTGAAAAAACCATCCATGTTGAGAATTTCATTCTTTCAATTACAGCACCTGAAGCAAGAGCTATAGTAATAGCCGCAAATGTTGACTGAAAAGCAATGAAAACCCACTCAGGATAAGTTCCGCTGAGGGCTTTGTAATCAACACCATTCAAAAGGAATTTGCTAAGATCTCCAACTACAGCATACAGCGCACCATCTCCATCTGTGAAAGCAAGAGAATATCCCCACAAAGTCCATACAACTATCGCCACAGCATAAGCGCCTAAAACCATCATAACTGTGTTAACTATATTTTTTGCCCTTGTCATACCACCGTAAAACAGGGTTAATCCACCTACTGACATAAGAACAACAAATGCTGTGGCAGTGATCATCCATGCTGTATCACCTGTATCAAGTTTTGATTCTCCTGCAAAGGCAAAAACAGGAAACAGTAAAGAAAGTAATCCTGATATCTTAGTTTTCATTCCATAACCTCCTTTGTTTTTGAAAATTTTATTTTTAGAGTGCTTCAACTCCTCTTTCTCCTGTTCTTATTCTCACAGCATCCTCAACTGGGATTATAAATATCTTCCCATCACCGACCTTCCCTGTTCTGGCTGCCGTTGTGATAGCTTCCACAAGCTTTTCAACCATTGAGTCATCTGCAACAATCTCAATTTTTATTTTTGGCAGAAAATCAATAACATACTCGGCTCCTCTGTAAAGCTCAGTATGACCTTTCTGTCTTCCAAAACCTTTAACCTCTGTTACAGTGATACCAAAATTTCCAAGCTCTGCTATTGCATCCTTTACTTCATCAAGCTTAAAAGGCTTGATTATAGCCTCAATTTTTTTCATACCAAAAACCTCCTTAATTTCATTTCAGGCTGTTAACACGAAACACAATATCTGTGCCAAAAAAGTTGCTGATATGAAAATTATTGATTTAAATGAAGATTCTATGCTGAAAGGAGGTTAAAGAAAAATTTTAAAAATTATGTGATGCACTT
>JALTAS010000092.1 GCA_027058925.1 Persephonella sp. | reverse complement strand
ATCTTTAACCCATGGGTATTCTTCAGGAATTTTATCAAGATCTGTTTCAGGGGTGATAAGAATTGATTTAAAGTCGTACTGGAAAGCACCATCAAAGTACTCTTCCCAGTTTTTAGCTAAAATTCTTTTTCCATCAAACTCTCTAATTCCTCGTTGAGCCATTTATATCCTCCTCATTTATTTGTGAAAATTTTCAAAATACCAAATTATACCAAACAAATAAAAAGGGACGCCTCCTTTTTAGGAGATACGTCCCTATCTCTAAGATCAGTTTTACATTTTTTTCCAATTTCAGCTACGACTCTAAAAGGGAATCAATAATTTTGTTAAATGTTTCGCTTGGCCTCATAGCTTTTTCTGCCTTTTCATCATCAGGATGATACCATCCACCTATATCCGCAGGCTTTCCTTCTGTTGCTGCTATTTCTGAAATGATTTTTTCTTCATTTTCCTTAAGGTCAGCATAAACTTTTGAGAACTTTTCAGCAAGTTCTCTATCTTCACTCTGGGATGCCAGAGCTTCTGCCCAGTATAATGCAAGATAGTAGTGTGAACCTCTTGTATCAAGCTGTCCAACTTTTCTTCCTGGTGTTTTGTTGTTGTCAAGATATTTACCTATAGCTTTTGAAAGGGCTTCGGCAACAATAAGTATTCTTGGGTTGTCTTTCTGATGAATTGCTTTTAGCTGTTTATATGCAAGCTTCAGGGATTCTTCAAATGCAAGAAACTCACCAAGAGAGTCCCATCTGAGGTGGCTCTCTTTTAGGAACTGCTCAACATGTCTTGGAGCTGATCCTCCTGCTCCTGTTTCAAACACTCCTCCTCCTGCAATAAGAGGAACAATTGAGAGAGATCTTGCAGAAGTTCCAACCTCAATAATGGGGAATAGATCTGTAAGATAATCCCTTAGAACGTTTCCAGTTACAGAAATTGTGTCTTCACCGTTTCTGAACCTTGCAAGTGTGTATTTCATAGCATCTTGAGGAGCTTTTATATACCAGTCAACATCTGATAGATCGTATTTTGGAAGTTCTTCTTTTACTTTTTCTATGAGATTTTTGTCGTGAGCTCTGTACTCATCAAGCCAGAAAACTATAGGATAGCCTGAATCTTTTGCCCTGTTCACAGCAAGTTTTACCCAATCTCTAATAGCTATATCTTTTGTTATGCAGGATCTCCATATATCACCTTCATTGACGCAGTGTTCAATCAGAACATTTCCATCTTCATCAACAACTTTCATCTTACCATCTGCAGGAGGGAAGAAAGTTTTGTCGTGGGAACCGTACTCTTCTGCCTTCATTGCCATAAGACCAACATTCTGAACGGTTCCTATTTTTGTAGGATCAAACTGACCTCTTGCTTTAATATCCTCAACAATCTCTTTGTACATTGTTGCGTATGATCTGTCAGGTATAGAAAGAACAACATCTTCTGTTTCTCCATCAGGACCCCATCCCTGAAGCCCGTTTTTGATGACAGCAGGAACCGAAGCATCAATAATAACATCGTTAGGCATGTGAAGATTTGTTATTCCTTTATCTGAATCAACCATGTACATTCTTGGTCTTTCTTTGTAGATCTCATCAATTGTCTGCTTTATCTCTTGCTGTTTTTCTTCAGGAAGCTGTTTAATTCTTTCTTCAAGATCAGCCATTCCGTATTTAGGATCCCAACCAAGCTGATCTATAACATCTCCGTGTTTTTCAAACAGTTTTGCATAATAAACCCTTATTGCATCTCCGAATATAACAGGATCTGACACTCTCATCATTGTTGCTTTTACGTGGAGAGAAAAGAGTATGTCCTCTTCTTTTGCAACGTTTATTACATCTTCAAAATATTTTCTCAGCTTCTTCCTATTCATGTATGTTCCATCAACAACATCCCCTTTTCCGACCTCTACCTCTTTCAGAACTGTCTGATTTCCGTTTTCGTCCTCAAAGATATACTTAATCTTAGTATCTTTTTCTATAATGACTGATTGTTCATGCTGATAGAAATCTCCTTCTTTCATGTGAGCAACATGTGACTTTGAGTGAGGGGAAACATCTTTTAATCTGTGTGGATGTTTCTTTGCATACTCTTTAACAACCTTTGCAAGTCTTCTGTCAGAGTTACCCTGTCTCAGAACAGGATTAACAACAGAACCAATACATCTGTCATACCTTTCCTTTATTTTCTTTTCTTCTTCAGTCTGAGGGTTTTCAGGATAATCTGGAAGAGGATATCCCTGTTCCTGAAGTTCCCTTATAGCTTCCTTTAGCTGTGGAAGAGATGCAGAGATATTTGGGAGCTTCATAATATTTGCTTCAGGCTTCCAGACAAGTTCACCAAGATAAGAAAGTTCGTCAGGAACCCTTTTGTCTTCAGGAAGTATATCTGGAAACTGGGCAAGAATTCTTCCTGCGAGAGAGATATCTCTAAGTTCAATCTCAATATCAGCATCCTTAGTAAAGGCCCTCATTATTGGCAGAAGTGAATATGTTGCAAGAGCAGGAGCCTCATCAATTTTTGTCCAAACGATGGTGGCTTTTGCCATACTTTTCCTCCTTTTGTTTTAATAGTTTTTTATTGTAGCGAAAAAAATTATAAACAAACCGAATAAAAAAATCAAACACTGTTTTATTTTTTAGAAGAACCTTTTCCACAGCAATGTTATAATATTTTTAAGCTTTTTGGAGGTATTATGCTTAGGAAGGTGTATATTTATCTCATTTTTTTGTTAATGTCCTTTTTCCCTGCTAAATCTCAGGAAAACTTTTTGAATGAAGGACTAACTGAAAATCAGGTTTATAACATTAAGATTTACACAACAAGGGCTTTAAATCTTGTTCTTGACGCTTACTCATCTCTCAGTAAAAAAAGAGTAATAAAGAAGGAAACCTATGCTTATCTTGATGGTTCCCTTTTTTTTCTTAATGAGGCTTATCAATACTCTCCATCATATATAGTAAAAAGACAGATTGAATCACTGATAAAAAGGATAAAATTTTATCCTAATGAGGATTACTCAACCGATGTAAGAGTTCTTCAGGTTCAGATTGAGGAGATATCAGCAAATCTACAAAATTATGATCAGATTAGAAACAAAATCAAGGTAATTACTGAAAGTGCGTCAAAAAGAAAAAATGAACAGCTTAAGGAAAATCTTGAAAAAGTTAAAAGTCTGATAAAAATATCTTTAATAGATGATCCTTTATCAGAGGCAAGATATTTAATCGGTGTTGCAAAAGATCACTTAAAGGCAAGGGAATATAAGAAATCAAAGCAAGCCCTTGAGCTTGCCCTTTCTCCTTTGATAAAGGTATCATCAAGGGAAAACCTTTATGTTGCCCTATCTAAGGAGTATGTGTATAAGGCAAGATATACATACAGAATATTTCCATCTCTTTCCAAAAAATACCTTGAGTCTGCCCTTTATAACATAAATAAGGCTTATCTTGTTTCAACTGAGGAAAATAGAGAAATGCTGAAAAAAATTAAGGATAGATTGGGGTTTTATATTGAGAAATACGAAAGTTATTCTATAAC
>JALTAS010000091.1 GCA_027058925.1 Persephonella sp. | reverse complement strand
AATGCACCTATTATGTACTCAAGACCTAAAAGGCTTGCCAGAGCAGCAAATACAAACATGTTGGCAAAATTTGCCCTTACGTCTGTTTCTGTAGGGTCTTCAGCTTTAATAAACTTAAATACCTTTTTTGGGTTCCACCATGAGTACAGCTGGAATGTTTTCAAAATAATGTAAGCGCTGAAAAAGAAAAGGTATATTTCAAACAGATGTATGAATGTTTTTTCTGAAAAGCCGTACTTGAAGTACATAAAAAAGCCAGAAATAAAGATAAGACTTATTACTTCTCCAAGACTTGCTATTATCAATGTTGACTGGGCAAACTCAGTTGATAAAAGATTGCTGTCTTTAAGTACAGGATATAAAAGGCCGACCGCAACCGTTAGATATACAAGTATGTTAATCTTGGGCTGATCAAGGTAAATCACAGACAAAAATGATAAGGCTATTATAATAATCAGAGATAATGTATAGATAAGTAGCTCTTTTTTAGGTGTTATTTTTATTCTTTCAAAATTTATCTCAAGACCGGCAAGATACATAAGTATCAAAAAACCTAAACTCCCAAGAAAATGAATAACAGTTAGGCTTTCTGTTGCTTCTTTAAAAAAAATGCCTATAAGAAGTCCAAAAATGATTTCACCTACAGCAGAAGGAAGCATTAATCTTTTGCTTATAAAAGGTATAACAAAAGCTCCAAGAGATACAACAAGTAGAAGGATAGCCTCTTCTCTACTCATAACTCTCCTCTAAAGGGATACACAGGGTGGAAATCCTGCTCTCTTTTGCTATGTAAAACGGAACGCTTGGATTGAAAATGGATATTTCTTCATTTTTGTTAAAAGATATGAGAAGAAGATGATCTTCCTTTTCTTTAAGATATTTTAGTGTTTCCTTGACAGGGTTTCCCTCTAAAACTGAATACTTTATTCCTGTTTTATATATATGTTCAAAATCGGAGATGATACTGTTCCTTTCTTTTAAAGCCTCTTCTTCCTCTATTCCTCTCAGTTCAGGAGGCATAACTCCGAAGACTGATTCAAACGGTATCTTCATAAGTCTTGATATTTCTATTCCTATTTCAAGAGTAAAAGCAGGATCAGGATTGTTCAGTGATACAACGATTCCTTTATAAGGAAACTTTCCTCTACTTAACAAAAACGGTTTTTGAGCGGTTTTGAATATTTTTTTAAGGCTGATCCAGCTGAAAAACGGTTTTTTTGTGTAAGGTATTACATATACACCTATGTTATCTTTAATTTTTAGAAGTTCATTAAAATCGTTGACTGTGGATTTTATCTCAAAAACATCTGTTGTTTTTTTTATGTATTCAAAATCTTTCCTGACATCATAGCCTCTGTAAGGGTAGATAAGCAGTTTGTGTGCTTTTGTATTTCTTTTAAAGTATGAAGCCTCCTCAAAGCTTTTTTTGTACTTTTTGTGATAAACTGTAGCAAAATCAGAACCAAACTGGAGAGGAAACTGGGGGATTCCTTTAAGGAGAATGTTAACAAGATTCTCAAGAACAACAGGATCCCCTATAATAACTACTTTATCACCTACTTTTATTTTTTCCTCTCCAGAAGGTATAACAAGTTCACCATCCCTGTATATTGCAGCTATTTTCCATTTTGATGGTTTTAGATATTTCAGTTTTCTGTCAACAAGATGGGATTTTGACAGTATGTTTACCTCTATTATCTCTCCTTTTCCTAAACCTATATTTGTTGCTATAGTGTAATTCTTTTCTATTTTTGAAACTATCGCATTAGTTATTATCTCTGCCGGTTTTATTACAGTAATATCGTATTTTTCAAATTCATCCTCCCTTTTCTCATCAAAAAGCATAACCATAATAGATGAATCAAGATTAAAAACCTCTCTTGCAATTCTGCATATCTCAAGAGAAACATCGGTGTCTTTTATGGTTGAGACTATATACCTTATGTTTTCAAGCTCTATCTTTTTCCAGGTCAGTATGCTTGAGGCATCTCCAGTAATAAATATGATGTTCTCAAACTCTGAGAATCTGTCCCTTACTTTTTTTATATTTTCTTCAGAAATGTCTATCGCTATTATTTCCCAATTTTTTGAAAGTTTTTCAAGAAGTTTAACCCCAAAAAAACCTAATCCAAAAATGGCAAGCCTGCTTTTCCCACCTTCTGATACCATAAAATCTCCATGATTATAGTAAAATAAATTTCAATTCATTATATCAAAACAGAATGGAGGAGATATGAAACCAAGGATTGTTTTTGTTAAAACTCCGGACCCAAGAGGCATAGTTGACACCATTATCGCAGGTCTTACTAAGACGCTTTCAGCAAGAAATTTTGAGGTTAAGGTTGTTGAACCTACTCAGGACAATATCCAGCAGGTTGTTAATCAGATTATTGATTATAAACCTCTTTTTACTTTTGATTTTAACCTTGATGGTCTGATATTTGCTGAGAAAGATGGACAGCAAAAGATTCTTGCTGATATAGTTGGAAACATCCATGTTACATGGTTTTTAGATGATCCGATGATACATTTTACAAAACTAAAATCTGCACTCCAGTCAAACCAGCTTCTTTATCTCACAATAGATATTGAACATGGACAGTGGCTTGGCTCAATGGGAAAGAATGTTGCATTTTTGGCACCAGGAATAAATCCTTCAGATTTTCCTCCACCTAATGTTGAGAAAGAGTTTGATCTTGCCTTTATAGGACCTGTGGCAGATCCTGATAACATTGAAAACTCATGGAAAGAAAGGTTTGATCAAAATCTGTTTGGGTTTGCTGTTGAACTTGGAAGGATGCTTTACAGAAATCCTGATATGCCTGTTAGGTTTGCTTCCGGTTACCTTCTTTCCCAGTACAATCAAGACTTCCAGCAGGCGATGATAAAGTTTCAGCAAGAAAGGGAAGATGAGTTTATGCAGTATTTAACAGAGATAACACTGTACGCTATGCATATGAGAAGATGGAATATAATTGATTCAATAGAGGATTTTGAGATAAATGTTCTTGGTCCTGTTGAAGGGGAAACAAAGGAAAATGTTGTTGTTTATCCAAAGATAGTAGCAAACGAGGATATAATAAACTTCCTTTCTAAAACAAAAATATCACTGCTTTCTCATCCTCCATTTATTCCTACAGGACTCGCTTACTCTGTTTTTGCCTCTGTAGGGTCAAACACATTAACTATGGTGGAAGAGAGACTGTCATCAAAATCTTTTCTTATTGATGGAAGGGATCTTATCACTTATCACCCAATAGACTCTGTAGAGATAGAAGGAAAGATAGCTTACTATCTTGAGGATGCTCCTTCAGAAAGAGAAGCTATAGCAAAACAGGGAAGGGAAACTGTTTTTCAGAACCATACTCTTCTTCACAGGGGAGAATTCCTTTCAAACATGCTTAATGACATAATAAAAAGAGCGTCTGAACCTTCTGAAAATGGTAAAGGTGAATTAAAAGAAGACACACCTGAAAAACTTAATTGATGGGGAGTTTCTCCCCTGTTAAATTTTTCTAATAAATCCCTTTATTCCTATTTTTTTCATAAAGCTGTA
>JALTAS010000090.1 GCA_027058925.1 Persephonella sp. | reverse complement strand
AGGAAGTAAATGACCATCAGGGTTGGTATTAACGGTTTTGGTAGAATAGGGAGGAACTTCTTTAGAGCCTGCGTTGACAATCCAGATATTGAGATTGTAGGTATTAACGATCTTACTGATGCCCATACACTTGCACATCTTCTTAAATACGACTCTGTTCACGGCAGATTTTCAAAAAATGTTGAGGCAAAAGGAAATTCTATTGTTGTTGAGGGAAAAGAGATAGAGGTTACAGCTATAAAAGACCCTGCACAGCTTCCCTGGAAAAACCTTCAGGTTGATATAGTTATTGAATCTACAGGTGTTTTCAGAGACAGGGAAGGTGCATCAAAACATCTTCAAGCAGGGGCAAAAAAGGTCATAATATCTGCACCCGGTAAAAACCCTGATCTTACAGTTGTTCTTGGAGTCAATGAGGAAAATTACGATCCAGACCAGCACAACATAATATCTAACGCTTCATGCACAACAAACTGCCTCGCACCGATAGTAAAAATACTACACAGGGAGTTTGGAATAATAAAAGGTTATATGGTTACCGTTCATGCTTACACAAATGATCAGAGAATACTTGATCTGCCACACAAAGATCTGAGGAGGGCAAGGGCTGCAGCTGTAAACATAATTCCAACAACAACAGGTGCTGCAAAGGCTGTAGGTGAGGTTCTCCCTGAGTTAAAAGGAAAGTTAGACGGAACAGCAAGAAGGGTTCCTGTTGCTGACGGCTCTATTGTTGATCTTACAGTAGTGGTAGAGAAGGAAACAACAGAAGAAGAAATAAACGCAAAAATGAAAGAATACGCAGAAGGTGAAATGAAAGGTATTCTTGAGTATTCGGAAGATCCACTTGTATCACAGGATATTGTAGGAAATCCACACTCATCTATATTTGATGCACTTTCAACAAAGGTAATCGGTGGAAATTTTGTTCATGTTTCATCATGGTACGACAATGAGTGGGGATACTCAAACAGGTTAAAAGATTTAGTTCTGTATATGGCAAAAAAAGGGTTGTAAACAAAAGGGGCTAAAAGCCCCTCTTACTCCCATATTTTAGAAAAATCAAAATCAATGGAGCAGTTTTTGAGGTTAAATTTCAGTGTTTCATCTGTTGCATCTATTAACTTCACATATCTACCATTTATCAGTTCAAAAACTTTGGCAAGATTTTCTTCAGGATAAACCAGTACGTAATATTTAACCCCTTCCCTTTCATAAATTTCAAATTTTACATGCTCATCTTTTTCCTGAGTGGATTTTGATACAACCTCAAAAATAATAGTTGGTGACTTGGTAATATAGATATTATTCTTTATTGGATAACAAATTACCAGATTATCAGGCTGAACAACAGTATCTTCACTAATTTTCCAGTCAACAGGTAAGAGTGCTCTACATTCTTTACAATCTTTTAAAAGTTCTTCCAACTGCCAGGCTATCTTATTACTGACTATCTGATGTCTCAAAGTAGGAGCAGGAGACATGGCAAACGGAATACCTTCTATTAGTTCCCATCTACCTTCCCAATTTTTATAGTCATTATAAGTGTAGTGAGGCAGGTATTTCTGAGTTAACATAGTCTATCCTTTAATAAATGTCTTCTTTATAGACTTAATATATATTCTGTAATCTCCTTGTCAAACAAACCTATATTTCATAAAGTCTCATTGCCTTTCTTATTTCTTTCATATTTTCTTTTGCTATTTCTCTGCATCTTAAAGTTCCTTCAATGAAAAACTTCTCATATCTTTCAAAATCCTTTTCTATTTCTTTTCTTTTTTCCCTTATCGGATCTAAAAATCTGTTCAGATTTTGTGCAAGTATTTTTTTGCAGTCTACACAGCCTATCTCTGCATTTCTGCATTTTTTGTCTATATCTATTACGGTCTCCTTATCTGTGAAAATCCTGTGGTAATCATAAACTATACATACTTCAGGATTACCAGGATCATTCCTCCTTATCCTCTGGGGATCCGTTTTCATCTCAAGTACTTTTTCGTTAACTGTCTGCTGATCATCAGACAGGTATATGGCGTTGTTGTAAGACTTGGACATTTTCCTACCGTCTATCCCGGGAAGTTTGGATTCCTCTGTCAGCATAGCCTCAGGCTCTGGGAAAATACTGTCGTATAGGTTGTTAAACCTTCTTGCTATCTCCCTTGTAAGCTCAATGTGGGGAAGCTGGTCTTCTCCTACAGGAACGGCTTCAGCCTTGTATATAAGAATGTCAGCTGCCTGAAGAACAGGATAGGCAAGAAAGCCAAGGGTATCTATATCTTTACCCACATCTCCCTCCTCAAGGTTTTTTACAGCCTCTTCAACGATTCTTTTTTGAATGCCGAGTTTTATTAGGGTTTCTTTCAGACCTTTAAAATCTATCCCTTTTTTGTTGTAAAAAGCCCTGAAAAAAGCCTCTCTTAAATATTCCTCAAATATTTTGTTTTTAACTTTTCCTGATGATTTCTCAACAGCCTGATCAAAACTTTCATGGGGAGGCGTCTGAATAATCTTTACCTGTTTACCTGCAAGAAAATCTCTCAGATACTGGTAATAAAGGTTAAACTTAAGATCCTTGTAAGAAGGGTTCAGCTCAAGCCAGCTTTTAGGGGTGATCATAGAAAAAAGAAGGGACAGTTCTGCATGCTCCTTAACCCCTGACTGAATAAAAAGGGTTGCCTTCTCAGGATCAATACCGCAGGAAAGCCAGTCTATTATCATCTGTCTTATATTTTCTTTAAGATCATCTGTCTGTTTGTACTTGTTAGTAAGTGCATGCCAGTCAGCTATAAAAAATTTACAGTCGTGTTTTTCCTGTAGCTCAAGCCAGTTTTTTATAACACCAAGGTAATGACCTAAATGGAGTTTTCCTGTTGGTCTCATACCGCTGAGAACTTTTTTCATTTTCAACCTCCAGATTATTAAAACAGAAATTATTATACATGCATGCTAACTTTATCTCATACTATTTGGTTTTATAATAAAATTTAATAAAAAATGTGGTGCCAAGATGAAAATCTGTATAGTTGGTGCAGGTGTAGTTGGCAGTTATCTTGCAAAGAAACTTTCTGAGGAAGGCTACGACATAGCCATTATTGATAAAGACAGTAAAAAGATAGAAGATCTCCAGATGCATGCAGATATTGCAGCATACAACTGTGATGCCTTTGATGAAGAATGTATAGGACAGCTGAAAGATTATGATCTTTACATTGTTGCAACAAACAAAGATGAGATCAATCTCTCTGTTGCCCTGATGCTCAGGGCTGTTTATAACAGAGACAGAATATTTGTAAGGGTTGATAAGGATATTTTATCAAAACATGAGATAGAAAGTTTCCTCCAGATAGAGATTGTTAACACTTTTAAAGAGATATACAAAAATGTTGAAACAATTATTGATTATCCATTCATTTCTTATCTTAATGAGTTAGAAGAAGGAAAGTTCATAATATTAAGCTACAGGGCAAAAAGACCTGATAGATTTACAAACACAAAAATAGCTGATCTCAAAGATCTGAGGGAAAAAGTTCCTTTCACCCTCGCTATCATAGAGAGGGACGAAAAGATTTTTATCCCAAAAGGAGAAAAAACCATTCTGGAAGGAGATCTTCTTTATATTCTGATAGAAAGAGACAGGTTAGATGAGTTTATAGATCTATCTAACATACAGTTCACACCAGTGAAAGATGTTGTTTTTTTAGGTATATCAAAAGTAGGCAGATCAATACTGAAAATATTATATGAAGAAAAAAAGCTCAAAATAAAGGTAATAGAAGAGGATATACAACTGTGTGAAGAAATAGCTTCAGAATTTCCTGGGATAATGGTTCTAAACGGTAAGATAACAGATCAGGAGCTTTTAAGAAGTGAAAGGATAGGTGATACCGATCTTGTTGTAAGTGCAAGTTATAAGGAAGACAACATTCTCGCATGTATAATAGCCAAAAAAATGAATGCGAAGAAAGTTCTGGCAGTTATTGAAAAACCTGAATATGAAGAGATAGCATTTTCTCTGGGGATTGATGTGCCTATAGTTGCAAGAAAGCTTATAGCGAGGAAAGTTTACAGGAAGATAAGACATAGAGGGTTGAGAGACATTTTTGAGCTTAAAGAAAATATAAGAGTATATGAGCAGATAGTTGACAAAAATTTAAGCGGAAAAAGGATAAGTGAAATACCTTTGAAAAACTCTGTTGTGCTAAGCGTTGTAAGAGAAGGGAAGATGAATATAGTTCACGGCAATTTTGTGTTGAAAGAGGGTGATATTCTGGTCATTCTTGAAAAGGAAGAAGAGGAAAATGAATAATTTCAGGATCTTACCTGTTTTAAAGATATTAAGTTTTATACTTTTTATCCTGTCTCTGATAACATTCACTTTACCCCTGTTTTACTCAATTTATACTGAAGATCAAGAGATTCTTTGCTACATAGTCCCTATTTTTATTACTCTTTTCTTCTACTCTGTTTTGACACCGGTAAAAACTGTAAAACTGTCAGAAAAAGAAGCTCTTTTTATTGCTGTTTCAATATGGTTTATATTTCCGCTATTAACAACATTAAGCTACGAATTAAGCGGATACATACATGATCCTATAGATTCTTACTTTGAATCGGTTTCAGGATTTACAACAACAGGTGCTTCTATTCTGACAGACATAGAAAAACTTCCTAAGAGCCTACTACTTTTGAGAAACATTACAAACTGGGTTGGAGGTGTCGGTTTTGTTGTCTTGGCTGTCTCATTCTTGTCAACAAGAATGCCAATAGGAAGAGCTATAGTTAAGTTTGAATCATCAAAAATAATTGAGGAAAGAATTGAACCAAGAGTAAAAGAGATATCAAAAATTGTAATATCTGTTTATCTGATACTGACAATAACGGAGATAATACTTCTGCTTTCAACAGGCTGTGATCTTTATGATGCTACTGCATATACATTTTCAACCGTTGCTACCGGTGGCTTTGCACCTTACAATGAGAGTGTTTCTGCATTTCACAATTTACATGCTGAGATGGTAATAACAGCTTTTATGTTTCTTGGTGCGGTAAATCTTCAGCTTTATTATATAGCTTTCAAGACAGGATCAATAAAGAGGTTTTTTACAGATTCTGAAGTTATTGTTTACACCGGAATAATACTTTTTTCAACAGCTTTTGCAACATTAATACTGTATGAAACAAATACTTATGACAGTATTTCAGAAAGTCTTAGATACGGTCTTTTCCAGATTGTTTCTGCTGCAACAACAACAGGTTTTTCAACAGCGGATTACACGAACTGGCATCCTTCCATCCTATCACTGATGATGATAATAACATTGATAGGAGCTATAGGAGGTTCAACAGGAGGTGGAATTAAGATTTTCAGGCTTATTTTTATATTTAAAATAGTATCAGGTGAGATAAAAAGGATCACCCACCCTAAAATTATTTACAAACCTTACCTTAAAGGAAAAACACTTGATCCATCTACGGTTAATACCTTCTGGGCTTTTTTGTCCCTTTATCTTTTCTCTCTGTTGTTTTTCGGTTTTATACTAACTTTAGGGGGTCATGATCTTGTAACATCTTTTTCTGCATCAATCGCCTGCATTACCAGTTTAGGTCCTGGTCTTGGAGAGGTTGGTCCTGCATCAAATTTCAGCTCATTTTCAGACTTTGAAAAGCTTATGCTTTCCTTTGAGATGATCTTCGGAAGATTGGAAATAATCCCTGTTATATCAATTCTTTTCATCAGAAACCTGTAGATATTGAACAGAATTATCTGATATTATATATAATCCTTAATAAAAATTATTAGAGGTTGTAATGTTAGCAAACTTTCTTCTAAAGTATTGGAAGATATTTCTTGCTGTAGGAATTTTGCTTGCTGTAGGGGGACTTTTTATACCTAATGTTATAGCATCAAAGGTTGTTGAGTTTACAGGTTTTGCAATTCTTGCTCTTACAGCGTATGTTTTAGGCTACAAAACAGCAACAGATGAGGCAGAAAAATACATAAAATCTGAGATGGAAAAACTTGCAAAAAGGGATATAAGATACAAAATTGCAAGCGACAGAATGATTAAAAATCTGAAAGGTAAGATCGGGTAATGTCTGAACTTGCTAAAAATAACAAAACTGTTACAGTTCAGATGCTTAGAAAATATCTGAAGGAAAAATATCCAAACAAACGGACTGCCCAGATATATCTTGAGGTTTTAGAAAATTTTGATGACGATGAGCTTGTTCCTGACCTGATACTTGAGAACCTGCTCCTTGATGAACAAAACTTCAGGGTGGACTCATAAATGAAAAAGCATTCTAAAACATTATTTGCCGGAATGGTAGGTAATGTATTGGAATGGTACGACTTTGTTGTTTACGGTTTTCTTGCTGTTATTATCGGAGAGCTTTTTTTTCCTTCGGAAGATCCTATGGTATCTCTCTTAAAATCCTTTGGGGTTTTTGCTGTTGGTTTTGTTATGAGACCGGTAGGGGCTATTCTTTTTGGACATATAGGTGATAAATACGGAAGAAAAAAGGCCTTAACTATATCCATAATTTTGATGGCTTTTTCCACAACATCCATAGGACTGCTTCCAACATATGCACAGATAGGTTTATTGGCACCAGTACTCCTTGTTTTACTTAAGCTTTTTCAGGGACTATCTGTAGGAGGAGAATACACAACATCTGTTTCTTTTATAGTTGAGCATGCACCTCAGGACAAAAGGGGACTTTTTGGTAGCGTCGGGATACTTGGAGCTGTTGTTGGAATACTCCTTGGATCAGCATCAGGTGCTGTAATAACAAAAATTCTTCCAGAAGATGATCTTTATTCTTGGGGCTGGAGATTACTGTTTTTTACAGGTATTCTTCTTGGATTGGTCGGCTATTATGTCAGAAAAAATATAGACGAAACTCCTAAGTTTCTTGAGCTTGAGTATGAAGAAATGATAGATAAACAGCCAGTTGTTGATGTTTTTAAAAAAGCATATAAGGAGTTTATAAAAACATTTTCCTTAAGCACATTTCAGGCTGTTGGTTTTTACACAATCTTTGTTTATATAGCAAACCATCTATCTGTTTTCGTCAAGTTTCCAAAGTCAACAGCCCTTACCATTAATACTATCAGTATGGTTGTTCTTGCAGTGCTTATACCATTTTTTGGATGGCTGTCAGACAAAATTGGAAGAAAGCCTATAATACTTTTTTCAACCGGCTTTACGATCCTGGTTTCCTACCCCCTTTTTAAGTTTGTATCATCAGGATCAGTTGAAAATGCACTGACAGGACAGATAATTTTTGCGGTTGTTGTTGCAGGGTTTATGTCAATACTGCCAACCACTCTTGTTGAGATATTCCCAACACAGATAAGAAACAGCGGTTATTCAATAGGTTACAACCTCCCTTTTGCAATATTTGGAGGAACAGCTCCTTTAATATCAACCTATCTTATAAAAATAACAGGCGATATTAATTCGCCAGCTTTTTATCTTATCTTTGCTGCTTCAATCGCTTTTATAGCAGGTATGACCTTAAAAGAAACAGCGAAAGAGCCTTTAAAATAATGAACACAAGAATTTTTATAGGCGAGCTTCTTCAGGATTTTCCTTTGTGGGTTGCCCTTATTATGAGCCTTTACCCTGATCTTCAAAATGAGTACATGTTTTATATTTCACTGGGGATAGGTACAGGGGCAACAGCTTTCCTGCTTAAAGAAATGAAAAAAGGAGATTACAGTTTTGAAACTCTGTTCAATAAACCCTCAGAGGCTGTACCTTTCCTTATATACTCATTTTTGCTTCTTATTATCCTTATAGTTCTTACATTTCAGGACAGGCTTTATATGGGAAGTATAATATGGATATATATAATCGCAGGAAGTATAGGAGAAATATTTTTTATGAAAAGAAAGTAGTTGCTCCTGAATTTTAAAAAATTAGATTTAATCTCAAAAGGGCTGGAGGGAATTATGGAAGTTTATTCAGGGCTTGCCGGTATCCCTGTAGTTAAATCATCAATAAGCTATATAGATGGACAGAAAGGTATTCTTGAATACAGGGGAATTCCTATTGAAGAGCTGGTAGAAAAATCAAACTTCCTTGAGGTTTCTTATCTTCTTGTATTTGGGAAACTACCCTCCCAGAGGGAGTATGATGAGTTTGTGTGCGACGTGAAAAATAACCTCCAAATAGACAGCTCTATTATAAAATTCTTAAAAGATATACCGAAGGATACCCACCCTATGAAGGTTCTCCAGTCAATAATCCCTGTACTGTCAGCCTATGATCCTAACAAAGATGTCCTTGATGAAAAACATCACTACTCATCATTAACAAGACTTTTAGGACAAGTTCCCACTGTTATAGCAGCTTGGAAAAGAATATCAGAAAACAAAGATATAATTGAACCTGATTTCAGGCTATCCTACGGTGAAAACTTTCTTTATATGATAAGAGGTGAAAAGCCAACAAAAAAAGAAGGAGATATTTTTGATAAATGCCTTATACTTCATGCAGAGCACACGATAAATGCATCAACATTTACAGCTATAGTTGTCGTATCAACGCTTGCTGATTTTTATTCCTGTGTTTCTTCTGCTGTAGGTTCTTTATCAGGAAGACTCCATGGAGGAGCAAATGAAAGGGTTTATTACATGCTCTCCCAGATAGATAAAACAGAGGATATCCCAAACATAATTGATCAAAAATTAAAAAGCAAAGAAAGAATAATGGGCTTTGGACACAGAGTATACAAAACACACGATCCAAGGGCATTACTAATTAAAAGAATGCTGCAGGAGATCTCCGACAGAGAAAACAGACTGTATAAAATAGCTATTGAGTTTGAAAAAGTCGCCCTTAAAAGACTAAAAGAAAAAAAGATATACCCTAACATAGATTTTTATTCTGGTGTTCTTTACAGCCTGCTTGGAATTCCCCCTTTATTTTATACCTCAGTTTTTGCAATGGCAAGGATCTCAGGCTGGATAGCCCACTGTAAAGAATATCTTAAAGAAAATAAACTTTTTAGACCAACACAGATCTATGACGGTGGACATAACATAAAGTATATCCCCCCTGAAAAAAGAGGTTAGCCTACAATCCGGCAGAACTTTTCAAAATCTTCCTCTGTGTCTATCCCTAATGTGTCCTTCTGTGCAGTGAAAACCTTTATCCTGTATCCATTCTCAAGCAGTCTCAGTTGTTCAAGTTTTTCAATTTGCTCATAAACAGATGGTTTTAATCTGTATGCAAAGTCCATAAGTGCATCTTTTCTGTATCCATAAACACCTATATGTTTCATCACAGAATTTTTATATCTGTCTAACATCTGGGAAAAATCTATATCCCTGTAAAAAGGAATCGGACTTCTTGAAAAATACAGGGCATAACCTTCCCTATCAGTAACTACCTTCACCACATTAGGATTTATATACTCCCCCTCTCTTTCAATAGGATAAGAAAGGGTTGTGATCTGGGCATCATCAAGTCCATCAATAACCTTTTCTATATCATCAGGGAGGAGCAGAGGCTCATCCCCCTGAACATTTATTATTTTTTCATGATCGAGATCCTTTGCCACATAAGCAACCCTATCGCTCCCACTTTTCAGGTCTGAAGGTGTTAAAACTGCCTCAACAGGTGAACCGGCAAAAATCTGTGCTATATCTTCAGAGTCTGTTGCAACTATAACCCTGTCAGCTTTTTTAACTTTGAGGCAGTTCTCTGCTGTCCACTGGATAACAGGCTTTCCCTTAACCTCAAGCAAAAGCTTGTTTTTAAGCCTTGTTGATCCTTTTCTTGCAGGTATAATAATAACTGCCAACTTACCTTCCGATCATACCTTCAACAGGTGATGAGGCTGATGCATACATTTTTTTCGGTATTCTACCTGCAAGATACGCAAGCCTTCCAGCTATCACAGCATGCTTCATAGCAACAGCCATTTTTATAGGGTCTTTAGCCTGTGCTATAGCTGTATTCATAAGAACGCCGTCAACCCCAAGCTCCATGACGACAGACGCATCTGATGCTGTTCCAATACCCGCATCAACTATGACAGGAACCGAAACAGCCTCTTTTATAAAAATTATGTTGTAAGGGTTTTGAAGTCCAAGTCCTGATCCTATTGGAGCTGCCAGAGGCATAACAGCTGCACAGCCTATATCCTCAAACTTTTTAGCCATAACAGGATCATCTGTTATGTATGGAAGAACTGTAAAACCTTCTTTCACAAGGATTTCCGCAGCTTTGAGCGTTTCAATCATATCCGGATAAAGGGTTTTTTGATCTCCTATAACCTCAAGCTTAACAAAACCGTGCCCTAAAGCCTCCCTTGCAAGTTTCGCAGTAAGAACAGCCTCTTCTGCTGTATAACAGCCGGCTGTGTTTGGAAGTATCATAACCTTTGATGTGTCTATATAATCAAGAAGGTTCGGTTTGTCTGGGTCTGTTATATTAACCCTTCTAACGGCAACTGTTATCATCTGGGCACCGGATGCCTCTGTTGCCTTTGCCGTTTCTTCAAAATCTTTATACTTTCCTGAGCCAACTATAAGTCTTGATGAAAACTCTTTATCTCCTATAACAAGCTTATCATCTTTTAAAAGTTCCTCAAAGCTCATAAACTACCTCCTGAAAAAATTTTTAATATTATACCAGCTTATGTAATATATATACCTTCTCCTTTTTCAACAATATGTGTTTTAACAGAAAATTTAGATTCCAACTTTTCTTTGAATACTCCCATCACATCTGGTTCACCGTGGATTATATAAACCAGCTCTTTATTTCTAAACCTATCTACCCATTCCAGTAAAACAGGCTGATCCGCATGAGAAGAAAAACCATTTATTGTGTATATTTTTGATTTTACAGCTATTTCTTCACCGTAAATCTTTACCATTTTTGCCCCATCAACTATCTGTCTCCCAAGTGTTCCCTTTGCCTGATAGCCTACAAAAATAACTGATGATTCAGGTCTCCAGAGGTTATGTTTAAGGTGGTGTTTTATCCTTCCTCCTGTACACATACCGCTTCCTGCAAGTATGATCGCACCTGTATCTATAGAATTTATCATTTTTGACTCTTCCACAGTGGTTGTAAAATGAACATAAGGGAATATAAAGGGATTTTTCCCCTCCTGAACCATTTTTCTGGTTGCTTCATTAAAATACTCAGGAAACTGGAGGAATATTTTTGTTGCAGAGATCGCAAGTGGACTGTCAAGAAAAACCTTACACTTTGGAAGTTCTCCCCTGTCGTACATATGCCTCAGCACATACAGTATCTCCTGTGCTCTCTCCAGAGCAAATGTTGGAATAACTATGTTCCCTCCTTTTTTAAAACTTTCTTCTATCGCCTGCCTGAACTCTGTAATAGTTTCCTTCAAAGATTTGTGTTTTCTGTTTCCATATGTTGATTCAGTAAAGATGATCTGACCATCTTCAGAAAACTCAAGAGGTTTTATTATAAGCCTCTCTTTCATGCCAAGATCACCAGAAAATATAATTTTTTTCCATCTTTCGTTTATTTTCAGTTTTATCTCAAGATATGATGATCCCAATATATGTCCTGCATTTTTAAAGGTTATAACAAGATAGTCTGTTATTTCATAAGGCTGATGATAATCAAGAGTGATCCTAAAATGCTCCATAGCATCATAAACATCATCCTCATCATATAGAGGGGGTCTAACTTCCTCAGGATGTCCTCTTCTCAAGGCTTTTCTGTATAGAACCCTATATTCCTCCTCCATAACCTTGGCAGCATCAAGAAGCATAATCCTTGCTATATGCCTTGTGGGGGCTGTTGATATTATCTTCCCCCTGAATCCTTTCTTCACAAGAAGGGGGATTCTTCCTATATGATCGATATGGGCATGGGTTACAATGAGGTAATCAATATCAGAAGGGTTAAATCCAAAATCCTCATAATTTTTATTCTCATCTTGCCCCTGAAACATACCACAATCTACAAGTATCTTCAGCTTTCCTATCTCAAGAAGATGACAGGAACCTGTCACGGTTTTTGTGGCCCCGAAAGATCTGACAACAGCTTTTTTAATCACAACTGTACTCCTAATGGTGATGTCCTATCCCAAAAGCTCTTAAAATAGCCCATATACCAAAAAGAATAACTATAACTCCTGAAAATGATGCCAGCCTTTTTCTCAGTTTAGGTGAAAACATCTGAAAAATCTTGCTTGCAAAAAGCATGGCCGGCACAGTTCCAATCCCAAAAGAAAGCATCACAAGCATACCTTTTGTTGGAGAGCTCTCAAACATTGACTGCATCAAAAATGCATAAACAAGAGGACAGGGCAAAAATCCATTAAACATTCCTAAGAAAAATGGATTTTTTCTGAATTTTGAAAGAATATCAGCAATAGTTGTAAAAATGAGATCAAGCCCTGGAACACCTTTTTCTTTAATTCTTCCTGTAATCTGGAGACCAAAAATTATCATCGCCACTCCAAGGAAAACCGTAAGGGATTTTTGGAATAGCTGAAACTGAATACTGTGGAAAAACATCCCTGCATATCCTGCAATAAAACCTAAAAAGGAATATGTAAAAATCCTTCCTGCAGAATACAGGATATTTCCCAAAAACCAGCTTCTGTACTGGATTAAAGGCGGAATGAATCCGCACATACCAATACAGTGGTAAGAACCAAGAAAACCGGCAAAGGCTACCATCAGGTATTTAAGCAACTACACCCTCCAAACTTCCTCAATTATAATCATATTACCTGTTTAGATATATTACAATAAATAAAAAAGGAGGATACTTTGAGAGTAGTTTTTTGGGGTACTCCCGATTTTGCTGTAGAAAGTCTGAAGGCTATTTTAAAGTCAAAACATCAGGTTATAGCTGTTGTTACACAACCGGATAAGCCAAAAGGTAGAGGGAAAAAGTTTACCCCTCCTCCTGTAAAAGTCGTGGCAGAAGAACACGGTATCCCAGTACTACAGCCTGAAAAAGTTAAAGAGAATAAAGAGCTTTACGAAGACCTGAAAAAACTTAATCCTGACATATTTGTTGTTGTTGCCTATGGAAAAATACTGCCAAAAGAGATTATTGAACTTCCAAAATATAAAACAATAAATGTGCATGCTTCCCTCTTACCTGAGTACAGGGGAGCTGCTCCTATTCAGAGAGCAATAATGGATGGGAAAGAAAAAACAGGTGTCTGCATAATGGAGATAACAGAGCGGTTAGATGCAGGTGATATATACAAATGTGTGGAAATTCCTATTTCTGAAGAAGACGATATAATATCTGTTCACAATAAACTTGCAAAGGCCGGAGCTGATCTTCTTATCAAGGTTTTAGATCAAATAGAAAAAGGAGAAATCAAGAAAAGACCACAGGATGATTCAAAAGCGACCTATGCAAAACCTATAAAAAAAGAAGAAGGCAGGATAGACTGGAACAGATCAGCAAGGGAAATATTTAATCAGATAAGGGCTTTAAAGGTATGGCCAAAAGCATTTACAAACTTCAGGGATAAACAGATAAAAATAATTGAAGCCGAAGTTTTAGATGAAAACTCTAAAGGGATCCCTGGGGAAGTAGTTCAGATAATAAAGGGGAAAGGGTTCGTTGTTCAGACTGGAAAAGGAAAGATTCTGATAAAAAAAATTCAGTTCCCCAATTCAAAACCCATATCAGGTGATGATGCTGTAAGAGGATATCATATAAAAATCGGAGAAAAGTTATACTGATTTCCCTTTGATTAAAATCAATGTAAAATTTGATTAAAATAGTTATTCTAATACAGTATAAGGATTTATAATGGAAAAGAAAAGTTTTATTATATGGGGCAGAAATCCTATCATAGAAGCTTTAAAATCTGGAAAAAGCCTTGAAAAAATATTGGTTGCCCACGATTCGCATCTACCGAGAGAACTGCTGAGACTTGCTTAGAAGAATAAGGT
>JALTAS010000089.1 GCA_027058925.1 Persephonella sp. | reverse complement strand
TGAAGCCAAAGCAAATTTAGAAGAAGTCGGTACAGTCCTTCAGGTTGGTGATGGTGTTGCAAGGGTTTTTGGTCTTGAAAAAGCCATGTACGGTGAGATGGTTGAGTTTGAAAACGGAACATTAGGCGTTGCTTTCAACCTTGAGGAAGACAATGTAGGTATCATCCTTCTTGGGACAGAAGAAGGAATTGATGAAGGGACAATAGTAAAAAGAACAGGAAAGATACTGGAAGTACCTGTAGGAATGGGGCTTGTTGGAAGGGTTGTTGATGGAACAGGAAAGCCAATTGACGGAAAAGGTCTCATAGAAAATATAGCTTACTACTCACCTGTTGAAAAGATCGCCCCCGGTGTTGTGACAAGAAAGTCAGTTCATGAACCTCTCCAGACAGGTATCAAAGCTATTGATGCAATGATACCGATAGGTAGAGGACAGAGGGAGCTTATTATCGGTGATAGGGCTACAGGTAAAACAACTATTGCGATAGATACAATTCTGAACCAGAAAGGAGAAGATGTTTACTGCGTATATGTTGCAATAGGACAGAAAAGAGCTGTTGTAAGGCAGATAGTTGAAACTCTTCAAAAACACGGAGCTATGGAGTACACAACTGTTGTTGCTGCTACTGCATCAGACCCTGCAACAATGCAGTACATAGCTCCATTTGTTGGCTGTACTATAGCTGAATATTTCAGGGATAACGGAATGCATGCGCTTATCATATATGACGATCTTACAAAACATGCTTATGCTTACAGACAGCTTTCACTTCTTCTTAGAAGACCTCCGGGAAGGGAAGCTTACCCTGGTGATGTTTTCTACCTTCACTCAAGGCTTCTTGAAAGGGCTGCAAAGCTGAATGATGATCTTGGTGCAGGATCATTAACAGCCCTTCCTATTATTGAAACACAGGCAGGTGATGTTGCAGCATACATTCCAACAAACGTTATTTCTATTACAGATGGACAGATCTTCCTTGAAACAGACCTTTTCCACAAAGGTGTGAGACCTGCTATTAACGTTGGTCTTTCTGTCTCAAGGGTTGGTGGTGCTGCACAGATAAAAGCCATGAAACAGGTTGCAGGTACTCTAAGACTTGAGCTTGCACAGTTCAGAGAACTTGAAGCTTTCGTCCAGTTTGCATCAGAGCTTGATAAAGCAACACAGGCACAGATCGCAAGAGGACAGAGGCTTGTTGAAATCCTGAAACAGCCACCAAACAAACCTGTTCCTGTTGAGAAGCAGATAGCTATAATATACGCTGGAACAAAGGGATACCTTGATGATGTTCCTGTCAGTGCTATACAGAAGTTTGAGCAGGAGTTCTACACATTCCTTGATACAGAAAAGCCCGATCTTCTTGAGATGATAAAAACAGAAAAGAAAATAACAGATGAGATAGAAACAAAGCTGAAAGAGGCTTTAGAAGAATTTAAAAAGAAAGTTGCCTTTTAGAGAGGTAAAGAAGAATGGCAAAGCTCTCACCAAGGGATATTAAAAGAAAGATACAGGGTATAAAAAACACCCAGAGAATAACGAAGGCTATGAAAGCCGTTTCAGCTGCAAAGCTGAACAAAGCAAGGGCTATGCTTAATGCTACAAGACCTTACTCAGAAAGGCTTTATGATCTTATAAATGATCTTGCTATGTTTGTTGACAGGGATATACATCCCCTTTTAAGAATAAGGGAAGAAAAAAAGATTGATTATGTTGTTATAACAGCTGATAGAGGCCTTGCAGGAGCTTTTAACTCTTATGTGATAAAAAAAGCTCTCTCTGATGTAAAAAAGTTTCAGGAAGAGGAAAAAGAAGTGAACCTCATCCTGATAGGTAGAAAGGCTGTTCAGTTTTTCAAAAACAAAGGGTTCAACATAATAGAAGAGTACGAAGATGTTTACAGGGATCACCTTAATCTTGCATTCACGTCAAAGGTAGGTGGGATAATAGCTGAAAGATATGAAAATGAAAAGACTGACGCAGTCTATATGGTAAACAATGAGCTAATTACCACAGCAACCTATGAAACAAAGGTTAGGAAACTATTCCCTATAGAGCCTAAACTTGATTACACAAAACTTTCTGAGCTTTCAAGATACAACATAGAACCTTCAGCAGAAGATGTTCTTGAGGAGCTTATGAAAAGGTATATAAACTTTCAGCTTTACAGGGCTCTTGTTGAATCCTCAACAGCTGAACATGCTGCACGTATGCTTGCGATGGATAATGCAACAAGGAACGCAGGGGAAGCGATCAAAAAATGGACGATAATATTCAACAAAGCAAGGCAGGAAGCTATCACAACAGAGCTTATTGATATTATTAATGCTTCAAATGCTATAGAATAAAAGAAGTCAGGAGGATATAAAGAATGGCAGATAACAAAGGAAAGATAGTTCAGGTCGTAGGACCTGTTGTTGATGTTGAGTTTGAAACAGAAGAACTACCAGAAATAAGATGGGCATTAAAAACAGAAAGAATAGCTATTGATGACAGGGGAAATGAAACAAAAGAGGATCTTTACCTTGAGGTTGCACAGCATCTTGGAGAAAAAAGGGTGAGGACTATAGCTTACGGACCAACAGATGGGCTTGTAAGAGGACAGGAGGTTGAAAGTGTAGGAGGACCTCTCCAGATACCTGTTGGAAAGCCAGTTCTTGGAAGAATATTTAATGTTGTTGGACAGCCTATTGATGATGCAGGACCTGTTGAGGCTGAGGAAAAATGGCCAATCTTCAGACCTGCACCATCTTTTGAGGAGCAATCAACGAAGGTTGAGATATTTGAAACAGGTATCAAGGTTATTGATCTCCTTGTTCCATTTATCAAAGGTGGAAAGGTTGGTCTTTTTGGTGGTGCTGGTGTTGGTAAGACTGTTCTTATGCAGGAGCTTATACACAACATAGCCAAGTTCCACTCTGGATACTCTGTTGTTGTTGGTGTTGGTGAAAGAACAAGGGAAGGAAACGACCTCTGGATGGAGATGAAAGAATCGGGTGTTTTACCTTACACAGCTATGGTTTACGGACAGATGAACGAGCCTCCAGGGGTCAGGTTCAGGGTTGCCCAGACTGGTCTTACAATGGCTGAATACTTCAGGGATGTTGAAAAGCAGGACGTTCTTATCTTTATAGACAACATATTCAGATTTGTTCAGGCAGGTGCTGAAGTTTCAACACTCCTTGGAAGACTTCCATCTGCTGTTGGTTATCAGCCTACACTTGGAACAGACGTTGGTGAAGTTCAGGAAAGGATCACATCAACCGTAAACGGATCTATCACATCTATTCAGGCTGTTTACGTTCCTGCTGACGACATCACAGACCCTGCTCCAGCATCAGTTTTTGCACACCTTGATGCTACAATCGTTCTGCAGAGGAGACTTGCAGAGCTTGGTATATATCCAGCTATTGATCCATTAGAGTCAACATCAAAAGCCCTTGCACCTGAGTATGTTGGTGAGGAGCATTACTTCGTTGCAAGGGAAGTCCAGAGAATTCTGCAGAGATACAAAGAGCTTCAGGAGATCATTGCTATCCTCGGTATGGAAGAGCTTTCAGAAGAGGATAAAGCTCTCGTTTACAGAGCAAGAAAACTCCAGAGATTTCTTGCCCAGAAGTTCCACGTTGCTGAGCAGTTTACAGGTCAGCCAGGTGATTATGTGAAAAGAGAGGATACCATAAGATCATTTAAAGAGGTTGTTGAAGGTAAGTGGGATCACCTTCCTGAACAGGCATTCTACATGGTGGCGGACATAGAGGACGCAAAAAGAAAAGCCGAAGAGATGGCAGCAAAACAGGGATAATGTAAACTTCAGGGGCTTTATGCCCCTTTACAAAACTGCCCTTCTCATTTATTATTAATAAAACACAAAATATATTAAGCAGGGCAGTTTATTGTGAATTTTGAGATTATAGAACCACACATAGAAGATATTTTCCAGAAATTCTACAAAGAGATCCTTTCTGATCAGTTTTTAAAAACCTTTTTTGATTCTGACGATCAGATAAGGAATCTCATTAAAAAACAGATAAAAAACTTTAAAGAGACCTTAAAAGAGGACGAAAAACAGCTTGAAGTAAGATATTACAGCCTTGGCATACTTCATTACGATCTAAAGATCCCTTTTGTAAATCTGATATCAGGGGTTGATTTTATAAAAAATGAGATTTACAGGCTTCTTCTTGAGAGAAAACTGCTTGATGAGTACTTTTTTAATGTTAGTCTGATGTTTGAAAAAATAAAAAACAGTCTTGCAAAAGCATATCTTGATAGATCTCTTGAAGAGATAACAGTTGGTTTTAAACCTGAGTACCAGGAGTACAAATTTTTTGATTACCACCTCCAGTGGCTGGAAAGACTGAAGGACATCGCAAAATCATTTGATAAAAGCAGAATACCAGAACTTGACAGTAAACATTGCAGTTTAGGTAAGTGGTTCAGGTCAAGGGAGTTTTCCTTAATATGCGGAGACAACAAAAAATGCTTCATAATTCAGGAGCTTCATGAGCTGATCCACAACACGGGAAAAAGCCTGGTTTATTACATCTTTCACAAAAAGTTTGTTGAGGCATACCTTCTTTTCAAAACATTGAATGGCCTTTCGCTCAAAATAATGAATGAACTTTATGAAATTTATTTTTCTTACCTTAATAATAAAGAGGAAAAGTTTTTATACTTTCTTTCAAAAGAGATAGAGAGGGTAAAATCAGGATACCTTTCAGTAATAAACATCAGAAAGCTAAAAGCCATAAACGAGATATACGGAAAAAAGACAGGAGATTACATACTTGATTCTGTAGAAAGGCTTATAAAAGATAAGTTTATAAGAAAAGATGAGCTTTTAATAAAGGGAATATCAGGAGAGTTTTTTATATTTTCAGACAACAAAGAAAAGAATCTGAAAAAAAGGCTTTTTGATCTTAAAAAAAGTCTTGAGTCTAACAGAAAGCTTCCTGTAAGTGTAAAGGTTGTTATAGGAACTGTTCAGATTCCTGAAAGAATCAGCCTGACACCTGAAGAGATAAGAAAAATAGTTGGTATAGCAAGAGAAAAAGCAAAATCAGAAACAGGTTTTTATTTTGCTGATGCCAGAGAGGTTGAGAAAAAAATAGTCCCCAGGATAAATGTGCAGCTGAGAGATTCTGCATTTGTCAGCAAAGCGATAGCTGATGAAGAGATAGATCTTTTTTTCCAGCCTGTTGTAAATTTGAAGTTAGGGGATACCTATGGTTTTGAAGCTCTCGCAAGAATAAAAAAAGAGGATGGTTATATTAATGCAGGGGCATTTATAGATCTTTTACACAGGTTGGGAATTATAGTTGATCTTGATAAATTGGTTGTTAAAAAGGTTATATTATACGCAGACAAAATCTCAAAGGTTACAAACACTATATTTATAAATATAAGTCCCGAATCATTAAAGTCCGAAGATTTTATAAACCTTTTAACCGAGGGGATGAAAACCCTGAAAAGAAAGAACATAAAGCTTATTGTTGAACTTACAGAAAGATCTTTTCTGAAAAATATAGAGATAGTAAAATTTCTTCACGAGGAGTTTGGTATATCGTTTGCAGTTGATGATTTTGGAACAGGTTATTCATCATTAAAAACTGTTATAGATCTTTCAGAAACAGGGCTGATAGAAATTCTCAAGATTGACGGAAGTCTTATAAGGGATCTAAAATATTCCGCAAGAAACAGAAAGATAGTACGTCTTATCTCATCAATGTCAAGGAATCTGAAGATAAAAACTGTCGCAGAGTTTATTGAAAACAAAGAGCTGATAAAAACTGTCCGTGAGATGGGAATACAGTTAGGTCAGGGTTATGCTCTTGGGAAACCTCGGCAAATAGATCAGTTTATTTCCGGCTGATGTATTCAACAAATCTGTCAAGCCTAAGTCTTGCTTTTCCTTCAAAATCATAACCAATAGTTCTTCCTGTTTCTCTGAATCTTCTGTACCCTGTGTATGCAATCATTGCCCCGTTATCTGTGCACAGATAAAGAGGAGGGAAGTGCACCGAAAATCTGTTTTTTTCAGCTTCTTCAAAGAACCTTTCCCTCAGTCTTGAGTTTGCAGATACGCCTCCTGCAACAACAACATTCTTGATATTAAACCCATTTACAGCATCAACGGTTTTACCTACAAGAACATCAACAACAGCTTCCTGAAACGATTTTGCTATATCTTCTTTTTTGTATACTCCCTTCTCTACTTCTCTCATAACAGCACTTTTCAAACCTGAAAAAGAAAAGTTGAAACGATTTTTTCCCTTATCGTTTAGCAGGGGTCTTGGCAGTTTTATAACCTCTTTTCCTTCTTTCGCCAGTTTATCAATAATGGGTCCCCCGGGATAACCAAGACCCAGCATCCTTGCAACTTTATCGTAAGCCTCCCCGGCAGCATCATCAAGGGTTCCACCTAAGAATGTGTAATCCTCAAATTTCCTAATTATATAAAGCTCAGTATGTCCACCTGAAACAACAAGTGAGATGAAGGGAAACTGAACATTTTCAGACAAGAATATGGCAAATATGTGAGCCTCTATGTGATGGACAGGTATTAGAGGTTTTTTTAATGCCCATTTCAGAGATTTTGCCGCTGAAATTCCTACCACAAGGGATACTATTAAACCGGGAGCAACAGTAACAGCAACAGCATCAATGCTGTGTATGTCAATTCCAGCCTCTTTAACTGCCCTGTCAAGAACCGGTATTATGTTCTTTGTGTGTTCTCTTGCAGCAAGATCAGGATACACCCCACCCCATTTGGCGTGGAGTTTAACCTGAGACGAAACAACATTTGACAGAATTCCCTTCTCTGAATCATAGATACACACCCCCGTGTCATCACAGGAGGTCTCTATCCCCAATATTCTCATTTTTCAGCTTTTCTTGCAAAATTAAGAATTTTTATTGCGTTTATAGCTGCATCAAGCTGGGGATCTTTTATCTCTACCTTTTTTCCATGAATTTTTGCTTCCCTTTCAGCTTTTAGCCTTTCCATTTCTTCCTCATGGCTTACGTGAACGATAATGTCAGGTGTTATACCTTTGTTCATTATCATTTTACCGCTTGGGGTGTAGTAATGGGCTGTTGTGAGTTTTATACCAGAACCGTCAGGAAGAGGTATAAGGGTCTGGACAGAGGCTTTACCAAATGTTTTATCCCCCACAGCCAGAGCCCTGTTATTGTCTCTGAGAGCTCCTGTAAGAATTTCTGATGCACTTGCTGAGCCTTTGTTGACTATAACAACGATAGGAAAATCAAGTGGAATGATAGGATCGTTCCTTGAGAAATATTTTTCATTGGATCTTGGGGTTCTTCCTTTTGTGTAAACTATCATATCTCCTTTTTTCAAAAGCATGTCAGCTATCATAACCGCAGTAGAAAGAAGTCCACCCGGGTTGTTTCTCAGATCTATAATTATTCCGTCTTTATCTTTGAACTTAAGGAGAGCCTTTTTGAAATCTTCAGTTGAGTTTTCCTGGAACTGGGTAAGTCTGATATAGCCGATCTTTCCATCTTCAAGCTCTTTTGTTTTTACGCTTTTTATCTTTATTATTGCTCTTGTGATTGTTACTTTGAAAGGCTTTTCAACCCCTTTTCTCCATATTGTAAGCGTTACTTTTGTTCCCGGTTTTCCCCTCATCTTTTTAACGGCCTGAAGGAGCGTCATTTTGTCTGTTGGTTCTCCGTCTATCTCAATAATAACATCTCCAGATTTTAATCCTGCTTTCCACGCTGGAGTATCTTCAATTGGAGCTACTATTATAAGCCTGTGGTTTTCCATAGTTATCTCTATCCCAAGACCCCCAAACTCGCCATGTGTTTCTGTTGTAAAATCCTTAAACTCATCTGGAGTAAAAAATGCCGAGTACGGATCAAGGGTGTTCATCATCCCTCTTAATGATCCGTATATAAGCTTCTTTGAGTCAACAGGCTCAACATAAAGATCTTTTACTATTTTAAGTACATCTGTGTATATGGATATAAGCTGGAGATCTTCTTTCAGCTTGTTTTCAGGCTGTGTTTTTGCATTAAGACCGAAACTAAGACCGGCAATAAATATAAACAGAATTCCGGCAACAAGGGATAGTCTGCTTTTCATTATTTAACTCCTGAATATTTATTTTTAATTCATTATCTCAAAGATGTAAGATGATTTCAAAGGTAGTCTTCTGATGGAATACCGAGAAAATAGCCCTGTCCATAATCTATACCTATGCTTTTTACGATTTTGAGGATATCCTCATTTTCTATAAACTCTGCAACGGTTTTTATCTTTAATCTTTTGCAGAGAAGAACTATACTCTCAACAAAAGCTGTGCTTTTATGATCTTTTGATGAAAGCTCTCTTATAAATTCTCCATCAATTTTTACATAATCTATTGGCAGGTGTTTTAGGTAGTAAAATGAAGAGTATCCGCTTCCAAAATCATCAATGGCAAACCTGTATCCTCGTGTCTTCAATTTTGATAGAAGAGTTTGAAACTCCCCTATCCCTTTAATAGCTTCCCTTTCTGTAATCTCAAAAACTATATCTTCCGGCTTGAGCCCTGTTTTTTTAACAACAGAAAATATGTAATTCCAGAAACTGTCATCAGAAATATCTTTGGCAGAAAGGTTCAAAAAGATTTTAAATCCTGCCTTTGATGAAGCTTTTTTCATCAATGCTTTTTTTATAACAATTCTGTCAATATCTTTTATTTTTCCCAACTTTTCTGCAAGTGTTATAAATCTGTAAGCTGATATTACCTCTCCTGATGGGTCTTTAAGTCTTGCAAGAACCTCATAAGCATGTATCTTCCCATTTTTCAGATCAAAAATAGGCTGGTAATAAGGAATAAAAAGACTTTGATCAAGTGCTTCCTGCAAGATGTAAAACTCTTTTCTCTTTTCCTTAATAGTCTGTTTTATTTCCTCTTTAGTCGGAACATAAACCTTATTTTTTCCCAGATCTTTTGCCCTGTATAACGCATTGTCAACAATCATCATAAGCTCTTCTTTTGAGGATCCATGGGTTGGATACTCAACGACCCCTAAAGATGCACTTATGGAGATAACACTTCCATCAAAAACACATATTCTGTTTTTTTCAAGATTTCTTCTTATCCTTTCTGCCACCTTTACAGCATCAGATAAAGGAGTTTCACTTAAAAGAATAACAAACTCATCTCCTCCTATTCTTGCAACAACATCCCCATCTCTTATTGATGCCTCCAATTGATCTGCAACAGATTTTAAAACAGCATCTCCTATATTATGGCCGTAAGTATCATTCACGTATTTAAAGTTATCAAGATCAATAAGAATAAGGGAAAATCTGTATCCCTTTCTTTTTGCTCTGCTAACCTCATATCTTAAAAGATCCTCAAATATCCTTCTATTGTACAGGTCTGTTAAAGGATCGTGTCCTGCAAAATATTCAAGCTCTGAAAGGGCTTTAGATAAAGCCCTTGATGAACCTGCAACAAGACTCATTATTGAAAGGATAGACTGAACCACATCAAGCTCTTTTTTCGGCAGTCTGGTTTTAGATAAAACTGCTATACCTATTATTCCTCCAACATTCTGCGAATCAGGTAGAAAATGGGATGTTTTTAAATAAAGCTTATCTGTTTTTCCTGAAGGCTTTTTCCTTGATATGAAAATCTCCTCAAAATCAATTTTATCTCCGGCAAAAAGCTCATTTTTAAGATATTCCTTTATTTTTGATCTGATGTCCTCTTCAAATAAGAAACTGTAAAACAGGTATATCCTTTTAAATGACATTTCATTGATTGATATGAAAAATATATCAAAAGGATAAACATCTATCATCTGGCTAAGCAGTTTTACTGTGTATCCTTTCCAGTCTGTTATGTTTTCTCTTGTTAATACAATACCTTTCAAAATCTTTGTCTCTTTTTGAAGGAGGCTTTTATCAATTACCTCTCTTTCAAGTATGGATATAAGATCTATGGCCTCAATACTTCCATTTTTTACCAGCTTGAGGTTTTCATTAAAAACCGTCTGTATCTTTTGGAGTAAGGTATCATAAAAAGGTGCATCCTTTTTTTCACTTTTTTTCAGTTCCTCCCTCATTCCCTGAATCAGAGAGTCGTATCTAAGGAGGTTTTCCATTATAATACCGCTTTTTAAAGCGATCTCCTTTCTAAGATTTTCAAAATTCAAACGCCTTCTCACAGCAGATCAATCCCACATTTAAGTTGATAAAGATACTCAAAAAGTTTGTTTATGCTTTCTCCTTTATAAAGATAACCGTGTTGTGGAGCTATTATATCTATCTCAAGTTTTTCAACAGTACTTATCCATTTTCTTAAGGCCTCATTTGAGGCCATGTATCTTTTGTGAAAACCATCTATGCATCCTTTATACCTTTCAAAATCTTCAACAAAAAGGCTGTTTTCAGAGCATGGGAGCATCCCAGCTCCTATATCTCCTGTGAACAGTATTTTAGACACAGGATCATAAACATTTATCTGTCCGGGAGAGTGGAGAAAATGTGCAGGGATTAACTTCAGATGAAACTTACCATCAATATGAAGATCCATCCCTTCATCTGGAGTACCGATTATTCTGTCCACTTTTTTGATGTCGTAATGCGGTAAGAACCTGAGCCATAATCTTGATATATAAGCTTCTGCCTCAGTCATCTCAAGCCATATATTAAGTCCTCCACAAACATCAGGATCTTGATGAGACAGGATAATAGCCTTAATGTTCTGTAGCTTTGTATATTTTAAAAGCCTTGAAAGAAGTATGGGGAACAGTCCAAAACCACCTGGATCTATCAGTATGCTTTTTTTCTTGTGGATTATAAGGTACTGATTTGATGGTATTCCCTGTTCATCTTTACTTTCTGCGAAACCGATCAGTATGTACTTGTGATTCCTCTCATCAAAAAGAATTTTATCCATCTTATCTCTTTTATAAAAACTGTAGTTTATTTTATTTTCGTAAAAAAACCTTTCAGGTTAAAATAATCTGTGAAAACACAAAAACAGGAGAACAGATGGGAAAGCTGAGATTTTTAAATGCAGGAGAGTCACATGGCCCTGCACTGACTGCAATAATAGAAGGTATTCCTTCAAATCTCAGGATATCTTCAGACTACATAAACAGAGAGCTTTCAAGAAGACAGTCAGGTTATGGTCGTGGCGGAAGAATGAAGATAGAAAAAGACAAGGTTGAAATACTTTCAGGTGTAAGATTTGGTTTAACTTTGGGCTCCCCTATAACGCTAATGGTAAAAAACAGGGACTGGGAAAACTGGACTGAAATTATGGCTGTGGAAGGTCAGCCCACAGAAAAAAGGGAAATACTGAACCCAAGACCCGGACATGCTGATCTTGCAGGGGGAATAAAGTACGGATTTCATGATCTGAGAAATGTTTTAGAAAGGGCAAGCGCAAGAGAAACAACAACGAGAGTTGCTGTTGGGGCTGTATGTAAACAGCTTCTTGAAGATGTAGGTATAAAAATAGGTAGCTATGTTATTTCAATAGGTGAATTATCTGTGGAAAAAGAAATCCAGAACATGCCCCTTGAGGAAAGATTTGAAAGGGCTGAAAAGTCTGAATTGAGAACACCATTTCCTGAAGAAGATGGGAAATTCAAAAAGATAATTGACCTTGCCAGAGAGGAAGGAGAAAGTTTAGGAGGAGTATTTGAGGTTTTTGCAACAGGAGTTCCTGTAGGGCTTGGAAGTTACGTACACTGGGACAGAAGAATTGATGGAAGAATAGCCCAGGCAATGATGAGCATTCAGGCGATAAAAGGTGTTGAGATAGGAGAAGGCTTCCGTCTATCTGAAAAGTTTGGATCACAGGCCCATGACGAGATATTTCATGAAAAAAACAAAGGTTTTTACCATAAAACAAACAGGGCAGGGGGAATAGAAGGGGGAATGACAAATGGTGAACCTGTAATGGTCAGAGCTGCAATGAAACCTATTCCTACCCTTATGAGAAAAAAATCATTAAGATCAGTAAATATAAAAACAAAAGAAACATTTATGGCAGCAAAAGAAAGGTCAGATGTTACGGCTGTTCCGGCTGCAGCTGTTGTTGGCGAAGCTATGCTTGCAATAGTTCTGGCAGATGCTCTGCTTGAAAAGTTTGGGAATGATAACTGGATAGAGATAAAAAAGAGAGTGGAAGATTACAGAAAATACATCAGGGAGTTTTAGTTTACACTGTATATAAAATTTTGATATAATATTTGGAGTTTGTGAAATTTGAATACAATGAACGGAGGCTGCTTTGGAAGGGCTTTACATTGAGCATATATTATTCACAATAATAGGTCTTATTGTTGTGCCGGCTTTATTTATGATTTTTGCAAAAAAACCATCTCTTGTACCAACCCCCCTTCAAAATCTTTTTGAGATGTATATTGAGTTTGTTGATAATATGCTCAAAGAACAGATGGGTAAGGAAGGGAGAAGGTTTTTCCCTCTTGTTGCAGGACTTGGGCTTTTTATCTTTACGGGAAATATAATGGGAATGATACCTGGTTTTGAGTCTTATACAGCAAATATTAACACAACGCTTGCCCTTGCTTTAATGGTTTTCTTTTACTATAACTATCTTGGCTTTAGAAAACACGGTGCATCCTACCTTAAACATTTTATGGGCCCTATACCTGCGGCAGCTCCGATATTCTTTATAATAGAGATCATTTCTCATATAAGCAGGCCTATAACTCTTGCTCTTCGTCTTTTTGCAAATATGACTGGCGGTGAGCTTATAACAGTTGTTCTGATTATGCTTATTCCTCTTCTCATACCTCTTCCTATAATGATTGTTCACCTGATTGCTGTTTTCCTTCAGACTTATGTGTTTATGATACTGACAACAGTTTATATAGCAGGAGCTCTTGTTGAAGAAGCTCATTAAGGAGATAAATAAATGGAAGTGAAAAAGATTCTTGTTTGTGTTGATATGACGCCTGTTTCATTAAAAGCGCTTGAATGGGCAAAGTTTTTAGCAGAAAGGTTCAGTTCAGAACTTATCGTCTTTCATGAGATGGAAGATGTATATACGATGATAAATACCAGTGCATCTCTGGGTATGCCTGCTTCACCAGATCTTAAAGAAAAAGCTGAAAAAAATGCGATTGACAAACTTAAACCGCTTTTGAAAGATCTGACAGTTCCAAACAGACTACTGATAGAGGCAAAAGGCAAGACAGTAAAAAGGCTTATTGATGTTGTAAATGAAGAAAATCCCGACATTGCTGTGATCCCTATAGATTACGAAAGGGATGTATCAAAACTGAATTCACAGGTTTTAGTAATAAAATAAAAATAAGTAAGGAGGTTTTTACAGTAATGAAGAAATACTCTACAGTGTTTTTGATGCTCTTTATGGTTGCGGGAGCTTTATCAGCTGCTTTTGCAGGTGATGGATCAGATATGCTTGCAAAAGCGGTGTTTTACGGTGGAGTTGCTATTGGAGCAGGTGTTGCTATAGGTGCTGCTGCCGGAGGTGGAGCTGCTGGTCTTGGTAATGCTATAAGAGGAGTTCTTGAAGGAATGGCAAGAAACCCAAATATGGGTGGTAAACTTCTCACAACAATGTTTATAGGTATGGCACTTATAGAAACATTCGTTCTTTACGGACTTCTTATCGCAATCATATTCATATTCACAGGAATATTTGACGCTAAATTTTTAGGTCACTAAAAATACAGAAATTTAGATATTTTGGAGCGTACATACAGGATATGTGCGCTCTTTTATTTTTTAAGGAGGTAACAAAATGTCAGGAAAAATACAAAACAGGATTTCAAACAAGAAAAGAAAGAGAAGATCAGGATTTTTAGCAAGGAAAAGGACAAAGTCAGGAAGAAAGATACTTGCAAGAAGAAGAGCCAAAGGTAGAAAAAGACTTGCAGCCTGATGGAAACATTAAAAAATAAAGAGATCCGTGAAATCCTTAAAAATGGAGTATCATTCAAAACGGAAAATCTGATCGTTCTGTTCAGAAAGAACAATCTGGGGAAACCCAGATT
>JALTAS010000088.1 GCA_027058925.1 Persephonella sp. | reverse complement strand
GTCTAATTTGATAAGTAAAGCCGGAACAGTGACTCCCTTAATCTCTAATCCCAAAGTTTTCTCTCTTGTGTAATTTTGGTATATACACTATCATAATATACTTTAAGCAAAAATTTCAATTTTTGAAGGAGGAAAACCTCAAATAATGGAAGACTCTTTCAGCTGTTATTTTCCCTATGTTGAAAATGAGCTTTACTGTGAAAAAGTTCCCTTAAAAAAAATAGCTGAGGATGTGGGAACACCATTTTATGTTTACAGCAAAAATGGAATTTTAGACAGAATAAACCATTATAAAAAAGCCTTTGAGAACTATCCAACACTTATATGCTATGCTGCTAAAGCAAATTCTAACCTCTCTATTCTTGAGATATTCAGAGAAAACGGTCTTGGCCTTGATATAGTTTCAGGGGGAGAACTTTACAGGGGACTGAAAGCTGGATTTGATCCAAAAAAGATAGTTTATGCAGGGGTTGGTAAAACAGATAAAGAGCTTTTAGAAGCTATAAAAGCCGGTATCCTCTCATTTAATGTTGAGAGTTTTATGGAGATTGATGTTATTGATCAGATTGCCGGAAGTCTGGAAAAAAAGGCAAACATTTCAATAAGGATAAACCCTGATGTAAACCCTAAAACACACCCATACATATCAACAGGCTTAAGGGAAAGCAAGTTTGGAATAGATATGGAAGATGCCCTTAAGGCTTATGAGAAAGCTTCAAAGAAAAAAAATCTGAATGTTGTCGGCATTCACTGTCATATTGGTTCTCAGATAATGGATGTTTCTCCTTATAAAGAAGCCGTTGAAAAAACTGTTGAGCTTGTATTCAGACTCAAAAAAATAGGAATTGAGCTGAAACATATTGATATCGGCGGAGGGCTTGGAATTAAGTATAGACCAGAAGACAGACCTCCAGATCCTGAAGATCTTGCAAATATAGTTATACCTGTTGTAAGGGAAACAGGCTTAAAACTTCTTGTTGAGCCAGGAAGATCATTAATAGGAGAAACCGGGGCATTGGTATCGCAGGTTTTATTTGTTAAAGACAAAGGGAAAAAACATTTTATCATCATAGATTCAGGAATGAATGATCTATTAAGACCTGCGATGTATAATGCTTATCACCACATTCTACCTGTTGTAAAAAAAGGAAAAAAGGTTATCGCAGATATAGTTGGTCCCATATGCGAAACAGGAGATTTTTTTGCTGTTAACAGGGAGATTGATGATCTTCAAAGAGGTGAATACCTTGCCGTTATGAGTGCAGGAGCCTACGGCTTTTCAATGTCTTCAAACTACAATTCAAGACCCAGAGCTGCAGAGGTGCTTGTTGATGGAAATGAGTATTTTGTAATTAGAGAAAGAGAAAGCTATGACTACATAATAGAACCTGAAATAAAAGCCCTACAAAAAACTTCAGGAGAGGTGGAATAGATGAAAGTTCTTGTTGTAGGAAACGGAGGAAGAGAGCATGCCCTCGCATGGAAAATAAAACAGAGCCCTCTTCTTACAAAACTTTATGTTGCCAGAGGAAATGCAGGGATCTGGCAGATAGCTGAAAAGGTTGATATAGCACCAACCGATGTTGAAAAGCTGATTGATTTTGCAAGAAAGGAAAAGATTGATCTTACTGTTGTAGGTCCAGAACAGCCCCTTTCAGAAGGAATAGTTGACGCGTTTGAAAAGGCAGGATTAAAGATATTTGGCCACAGGAAAAATGCAGCTATTTTAGAAGCAAGCAAAGTATTTGCCAAAAACTTTATGAAAAAATATGGAATACCAACCGCTTTTTATGAAACATTTGATAATGAGAAAGATGCTATAGATTTCATAAAAAAGCTGGGAACTCCTATAGTAATAAAGGCAGATGGTCTTGCTGCCGGAAAAGGTGTTGTTATAGCAAACACGGAAGAAGAAGCTGTTGATACAGTAAAGGACATGTTTGGAGGCAGGTTTGGTGAGGCAAGTAAGAGAATAGTTATAGAGGAGTTTCTTGAAGGTGAGGAAGCATCTTATATAGCCATGGTTGATGGGGAAAAGCTTGTCCCTATGGCAACATCTCAGGATCACAAAAGGGTTTTTGATGGAGATAGAGGACCAAACACAGGAGGCATGGGAGCTTATTCACCAACACCAGTAATAACACCTGAAGTAGAAAAACAGACACTTGAGAAGATTATGTATCCTACTCTAAAAGGAATGAAAGCTGAAGGAAGAGAAATGAGAGGATTTCTTTATGCAGGTCTGATGATAGGTACAAAAGGGATAAATGTCCTTGAGTTCAATGTCAGAATGGGAGATCCAGAAACACAGCCTATAATGAGAAGACTTGAGAGTGATCTTTTACAGCACATGCTGGATATTCTTGATGGAAAAATAGAAAGTGTTCAACCTGTTTGGAGTAATAAATGGTCTATAGGGGTTGTTATGGCATCAAAAGGTTATCCGGGGAAGTATGAGAAAGGGTTTGAGATAACAGGAATTGAAAAAGCAGAAGAAGATCCAGATATTGTTGTTTTTCATGCTGGGACAGATCTGAAAGATGGAAAACTGATTACAGCAGGTGGAAGGGTTTTGACGGTAACAGCAATTGGAGATACACTTATGGAAGCAAAAGAGAAGGTTTATAAGGCTGTTGAAAAGATACATTTTGAAGGTGCCCATTACAGAAGAGACATAGGAGACAAAGGGATAAAAAGAATTCTAAAGCAGGATTTATAGAAAATATTTTTTCATTGATTTATAATAAAACCACGTTTGATTTTTTTAAAGGAGGGTTGTAATGCTTAGTTATGATGTTTTAATCGTAGGTGCAGGCGGCGGCGGATTAATGGCAGCACTGGAAGCAAGCAAAGCAAAGGATGTAAAGGTTGGAGTGGTAACAAAAGTATACCCTACCAGATCACATACAGGAGCCGCTCAGGGTGGCATAAATGCAGCACTTGCCAATGTTGACCCTTCAGACAGTCCTGAAGTTCATACATTTGATACTGTAAAGGGTTCTGACTACCTTGGTGATCAGGACGCTATAGAGTATATGTGCACACAGGCTCCAAAGATCATATACGAACTTGAGCACCTTGGGGTTCCATTTTCAAGGCTTCCAGATGGAAAAATAGCCCAGAGGCCATTTGGAGGTGCTGGTTTTCCAAGAACATGTTATGCAGCAGACAAAACAGGACACGTTATACTCCACACATTGTATGAACAGTGCTTAAAAAATGATGTTGAGTTTTTAAATGAATGGTTTGTAAAGGAGCTTCTGGTTGACAACGGAGAAGCAAAAGGTGTTGTTGCTATAGATATAAGAAATGGGGAAGTCCATGTAATAAAAGCAAAAGCTGTTATATTTGCAACAGGGGGATATGCAAGGGTTTACTGGGTGAGGAATACAAACGCCATCGGTTCCACAGGGGACGGTATGGCGATATGCTACAGAGCAGGAATTCCCCTTAAAGATATGGAGTTTGTCCAGTTTCACCCTACAGGACTGAGATCAACTGGAATACTTGTTACAGAAGGTGCAAGAGGTGAAGGTGGATATCTGATTAACAACAAAGGCGAAAGATTTATGGAAAAGTATGCCCCCAGCAAAATGGAACTTGCACCAAGGGATCTGGTTTCAAGG
>JALTAS010000087.1 GCA_027058925.1 Persephonella sp. | reverse complement strand
GAAGGAAATTCAGTATATTGAGATTGTTGATCCTGAAACATTAACACCAAAAAAAAGATTGGAAAAAGGTGATGTTATAGCTGTCGCTGTTTTTGTGGGAAACACAAGGCTTATAGATAATATAAAGCTGTAAAGAGGTTTTTATGGAAGTAAAAAATGAAAAGATAAAGGTTATAATCAATACTCTTTCGGAGTTCCTGCAGGGTAAAGAAGAAGCTCTCAAACTTTCTCTTATCACTTTTTTTTCAAAAGGACATCTTCTTATTGAGGATCTTCCGGGGCTGGGGAAAACAACTCTTGCCGTTGGAATAGCGAAGATAACAGGACTGTCTTTTGGAAGGATTCAGGCAACAAGTGATCTGCTTCCTACAGACATTACAGGGCTTTCTATTTACAACAAGCAGGCTGAAAAGTTTGAGTTTCACCCGGGACCTATATTCAATAATGTTGTTCTTGTTGATGAGATCAACAGAGCAACACCAAAAACCCAGAGTGCACTCCTTGAGGCAATGGGGGAGAAGCAGGTGACGATAGAGGGACAGACCTACAAACTGCCAAAACCTTTCTTTGTAATAGCTACACAGAACCCTGTTGAACAGTACGGAACATTTCCACTTCCTGAATCTCAGATGGACAGGTTTATGATGAAGATAAGCATAGGGTATCCTTCGAGAGAGGCGGAAAAAGAGATACTGAAAGGCGGAAGTAAAAGGGAACAGTTGTATAAGATACAGCCTATAATGGACAAAGATCAGGTTGTAGAAACCCAGAAAGAGATTGAACAGGTTTATGTTTCAGACAAGATTGTTGAGTATATCCTTGATATTGCAGAGGCTACAAGAAAATCAAAATATTTTTCTGCAGGTCTTTCAATAAGGGGAACCCTTGCTCTTGTGAAAACAGCGAAAACAAACGCATATTTTAACGGTAGGGATTATGTTATACCTGAAGATGTAAAAAGCCTTCTTCCCTATACAGTTGTCCACAGGGTTTTACTCCACGAGGTTTATGAAAACACAGACCACAAGGAGATAGTGCTATCAGTAGTGGAAAATATACCCGTACCGGCTTGATAAAAATAACAAAAGCTGGCTGGATATACATTACTCTGACAATTTTACTGGGGATAGCCGCTGTTAACACAGGGAATAATCTTGTTTATCTGATAGAGGCAGCAATGCTCAGTTTTATGGTTATTTCCGGTTTTATAGGAAGGAAAAACCTGTCCGGACTTGATCTTGAGATTGATCTTCCTGAGGAGATATTTGCAGGGGTTGAGTTCCCTGTGAAGATAAAACTGAAAAACAAAAAAAGATTTTTTCCGTCTTTTTTGATAGTTTTCCATTTTGAAGACAAAAAGTTTGTTGTACCTTATATAGATCCTAAAGGCTCTTTTACTTTTCATATAAACCATACTTACAGAAAAAGGGGAAAGTTTTATCTGAGGGAGTTTAATATATGCTCTGTTTTTCCTTTTAACTTTTTTATCAGATGTATAGTTTATATGAAAAAAATCCCTGTTATTGTTTATCCCTTTCCAAGAAGATGTTTTTTTCCTTATGACTACTCAAAAACAGGAAAAAGTGAAGGAACGATCCATTCTGATAAAAGAGGAAATCAGGGTGATATGATCTCAATAAGAGATTACACAGAGGGAGATCCTCTGAAATACATACACTGGAAAGCATCAGCAAAAACAGGGAAACTAAAAACAAAAGAACTGGGAGAAATATCCCACAGACCTGTTGTAATAGATCTTGATCTGATTGAAGGTGATATAGAAAGGAAGGTTTCATGCGGAGCATACCTGATTATTGAGCTATATAAAGCATCTGTTCCTTTTGGGCTGAAATACGGAAAAAAGTTTTACAGGCCTGAATGCTCAAGAAAACATAAAGCTTTATTACTTGGTGAGCTTGCACAGATAAGATGATAAAGGTAAAAAATGTTGTTTATATTTTGAGTTATCTAATAGGTTTTATAGGTTTTTTGTCTGTTTTCAGATTTGTTGGAGGGCTTTATTCTGCTGTTTTTTTATCACTGCTGGCTTTTGGAGTTTTTATTGATAGGAAGGAAAAAAAGTTAATCCCAAGAATTTTCCTTAACCTTGTATCTCTTACTGTTGTTATTTTTCTTTTTTTCAGGGTTTCTGAGGAGGATCTTGTTGTTCCAGTTCTTGAGACATTGCTTCTTCTTCTCGGGATAAAGTTTGTTGAAAAAAAGGAGTTTAGAGATTTTATGCAGATTTATACTATCTCAGTCTTTCTTCTTGCAGGTTCTGCCCTTCTTACCATTGATATTTCTTTTATGTTTTTCTTTATATCTCTTTTCTTTATCACAGTTCTGGCAATCATACTGCTGACATACTATTCTCAGGATAGAGATCTCTCTTTTGATAAAGATATGTTTAAAAAGATAATTAAAGGATCTTCTGTTATTCCCCTTATAGCAATACCTTTTACTGCGCTACTTTTTGTTGTTCTTCCAAGAACAGAGCAGCCTGTTTTCAGCTTTTTTAATTTTGGTTCGCAGGGGAAAACAGGATTTTCTGATATTGTGAAGCTTGGTGATGTTTCCAATATACAGGAAGTTGAAACAGTTGCAATGAGGATAAAGATAAACAAAAAGATAGATCCTGAGAATGTTTATATAAGGGGGGTTGTTCTCAATTTTTTTGATGGGAAAAGATGGCTAAGGAGAAACATAGAAGAAAATGATTATGTTGAAATAAAAAATCTTGTTTTCCAGGAGATTATATTAGAACCAACAGGAAGAAGGTATATTCTTGCTTTTGATACACCTGTAAAAATGAACCTTAGAGGTGTTCAGAAAGATGGAGATTATGTTTACAGATACAGGAAAAATATCTATTCAAGAATAAAATATACAGCTATCTCTGATCTGAATGCTACTATCAGGACTGATCAGATAGATAGTTATATCTATACACAGATTCCAAAAGATATACACCCGGCGGTAAGAAAGCTTGCCGAACAGTTAAGGGGAGAAGATTATAAAAAAACTGTAGCCAATGTTATCAGTTATCTGAAAAATAATTACAGATATACATTAAAAAATCTTCCTTCCGGTGATGATCCTGTTTACAGATTTTTGTTTGTTGATAAGAAAGGAAACTGTGAGTATTTTGCCTCTTCTGCAGCGCTTCTTTTAAGGCTTAATAAAATACCTGTAAGACTTGTTGCCGGCTACAGGGGAATGAGATACAACGCAATTGGAGATTACTATATTGTCCCTTACAAATATGCACACACATGGATAGAGGTTTATATTAATGGAGAGTGGATCAGATTTGATCCTACCCCTTCTTATTCAGCTTTTGTTATAGAGAAGGAAAAGGGAGGATTATCTGAAAAGATAAAACTTTTAATTGATGCGATAGAGTATGCTTATATTAACAGCATTATTAATTACGACATAAAAAATCAGCTTTCTCTCCTCAAAAAAACAGGAGGTTTTGTTTTTTCATTTAGTAGAGATTTAAGAAAGATCAAAGATTTTCTGCTTTATGGTTTAGTATTGGTTGTTTTCATTATGTTTATTTTTCTTGTAGTAAAAATCAGACTGGAAAGTTATGAGGAAAGATTAATAAAAAAATTTAACAAAAAAATGGAAAGATTAGGAT
>JALTAS010000086.1 GCA_027058925.1 Persephonella sp. | reverse complement strand
CATATACTTACTGCATTATTTAATTTTAATTATTATTAAGTCTCAATCATAAATAAAGGTGAGATTAAGATATATTTATATGTTTCTTGACCTGAAGCGTTATACCATATAAACTATAACGATGGAGGTTGTTGGATGAAATACATATTTTTTTTCCTTTTGGTATTTGTCTTTTCTTATGGACAGACTCTCAAAATAGCAGCTTCGGCAAATATTCAATATCCTCTTGGAGAGATAGTTGAAGAGTTTAAGAAAGCTTACAGTACAGATGTTGTAGTTGTGATCTCGTCTTCAGGTAAGCTGACTGCACAGATTGAAAGGGGAGCCCCTTATGATATTTTTTTGTCTGCAAATATGAAATATCCTGAGTATCTTTATAAAAAGGGGATTACCGCAGGAAAACCGGTTGTTTATGCTGAGGGGGTTCTTGTCCTGTGGAGTATGAAAGAGATCCCTTTAAAAAAAGAGGGCATAAACATTCTCAGGAAAAATTACATAAAAAAAATATCCATTCCAAATCCTAAGAATGCCCCTTATGGATTGGAAGCTGTAAGGGCTTTAAAAAATGCAGGTTTATACAGGCAGGTCAGAGATAAACTTGTATATGGGGAAAGTGTTATGCAATCAACCCAGTACATTTATAAAAAGCTTGTTGATATCGGCTTTACCTCAAAGTCTGTAGTTCTTTCTCCTAAATTGAAAAATAAAGGAGTGTGGATAGAGATTGATGAAAGGCTTTACAATCCTATAAAGCAGGGGGTAGTCGTAATTAGAAAAAATTTTTATGCAGAAAAGTTTTTAAATTTTTTATTTTCCAAAAAAGCAAAAAAAATACTGAAAAAATACGGATATAGAATAGATGAACAGGCTAAGAGGTAAGATAGTTAACATTGAAAGCTCAGAAAGTATATCTCTTGTTGAGGTAAAAACTGATATCGGGAATATATGTGCCGTGGTTGTTGAAACCCCAGAGACTGCAGAGTATCTAAAGGTAAACAACGACATATATGTTTTGTTTAAGGAAACGGAAGTCTCTATAGGAAAAGAACTTTCAGGGATGATAAGCCTTAGAAACAGATTTGAATGTGTTGTAGAGGAGATCCAGAAGGGAAAGGTGTTAACAAGACTTGTTTTAAAATGTGGGGATAATCTCATAAAATCTGTAATAACTACAAGATCAGCCGAAAGGATGGAGATTAAAAAAGGCGATTCTGTGACAGCTCTTGTTAAAACAAATGAGGTAAGTCTGATGGAGATACCTGATGGGAGCTGATTTTGTTCAAACACTTTTTCTTACATTTAAGCTTGCAACCTTAACCACAATTATTCTTTTTTTTATCGGGCTTCCTGTGGCCTATCTGCTTGCGTTTTACAACTTCAGGTTAAAATCTGTTGTGGAGACTTTTGTAAGCCTTCCCCTTGTTCTCCCACCTACAGTTTTGGGTTTTTACCTTATCATTTTTTTCAGTCCTGACAGTTTTGTTGGAAAATTTCTGGAAGAGACAGCAGGTATCCGTCTTGTTTTCACATTTGAAGGTATTTTGTTAGGATCAATAATATACAGCCTTCCATTTATGGTTCACCCTCTCCAGTCGGGTTTCAGCTCAGTAAACAGATCAATAATAGAAGCCTCCTATACGCTGGGAAAAGGTAAGCTCCAAACATTGTGGAAGGTAATACTACCTAATATGAAACAGGCTGTTTTGACAGGTATCGTTCTGACTTTTGCCCACACTATTGGTGAGTTTGGTGTTGTTTTAATGATTGGCGGATCAATACCGGGAGAGACAAAGGTTGCCTCTATAGCCATTTATGAGGAGGTTGAAGCTCTTAATTATGGCAGGGCTAATCTTTATGCTCTGGTTCTTTTTGTTATAACTTTTGCTATTCTTATTGTTGTTTATACGCTTAACAAAAGATTTACAAAAGCGGAAAATCTATGAAGATAAAACTGAAAAAAAGGCTTAAAGGGTATAAAGGTGATTTTATACTTGATGTTGATATCTCTATAAGAAAAGGAAGTTTTATCACCATTTTTGGAAGATCTGGGGCAGGTAAAACAACGCTGCTGAAAATGCTTGCAGGTCTTTTGAAACCTGATGAGGGTTTTATAGAGGTAAGTGGAAAAGTATGGTATGACAGCACCATGGGTATAGATCTCCCTCCACAGAAAAGAAGGGTAGGGGTCGTTTTTCAGGATTACGCCCTTTTTCCTAATATGACTGTGGAAGAAAACATACTATACGGTATGGAAAAAAAAGATGAAGATCTGCTTGAAATGTTGTTATCTTTAACTGAGCTTAAAGAGTTAAGGAAAAGAAAACCCCAGAGCTTATCAGGAGGGCAGAAACAGAGGGTAGCATTAGCCAGAGCAGTTGCGAGAAAACCTGATATACTTCTTCTTGATGAGCCTCTTTCAGCCCTTGATATTGATATGAGAAAAAAGCTTCAGGAAGAACTCCAGATGATACACCGCACATTTTCTCTCACAACGTTTCTTATTAGCCACGATTTTTCTGAGGTTTTCAGATTATCTGACAAAGTTTTTGTTATGGAAAACGGGAAAATCATAAAGGAGGGAAGACCTGATCAGATTTTTGTTCAGGAGAGAATTAGCGGGAAGGTAAGATTTTCAGGGGAGATCCTCCAGATAAATAGGGAGGATGTTGTTTACATAGTGTCTGTGCTTGTGGGTAATAATATAATAAAAGTTGTTGCAGATCCTGATGAGGTTCAGGATCTTTCTGTTGGAGATAAGGTTGTTGTGGCATCAAAAGCTTTCAATCCGTTTATCCTAAAAAGTGAGTAATGCTGAAAGCTTTTCAAGACTTCCTGTGAGAAGCAGAATTCCAACAAATATAAGAAGTATTCCTCCTGTGATCTCAATGATCAGAAAGTATCTTCTCATAAAATTAAAAAACCTGAAAAACTGGTTTATCGCCATTGCTGTTATTATAAAAGGTATTCCAAGTCCCATAGAGAAGGCAAAAAGAAGTATTATTCCCTGCATAACAGTTTCCTGCTGTGATGCATATAACAAAATAGCACCTAAAACAGGTCCGATACATGGTGTCCAGCCAAAAGCAAAGGCTATTCCGACAATAAATGCACCTATAATCCCTGGTGGTTTTTTCTTTACTTCGGTTGTTTTCTGTTTGTACAGAAACTTATAAGCTCCGGAAAAATAAAATAAAAGCAGTGCTATTCCTATAACAGGAAGAAGCAGAAGATCATTGAGGGGATTTCCTGTTAAGGCAGTGGCTATGCCGTAAACAGCTACCGAAATACCAAGTATCGTGTAAAGCCAGACTTTTGCCCTTTCAGACTGGAAAACTCCTGTAAAATGGACACCCAGTAGAATAACAAGGACTGCGGCTACTTTTGAGATTATATATTTGTATTCCTGAAGCATCTGTCCAACAAATGTTGAAGCTGCCCCAAGTGCTGTAAACACAATTGAAAAGCCAATAACAAAAGCAACAGCAGAATAAACAATACTCCAGTCAATCTTTTTGTCAGACTGGGAAGCTGTCTGTGCTGACACACCTGATATGTAAGCTATATATCCGGGAATAATTGGAAGAACGCATGGAGATAAAAAAGCAACTATTCCCGCTAAAAAGGCAGCCCCTACAGAAACGCTTTCAATCATAACTC
>JALTAS010000085.1:1331-3672 GCA_027058925.1 Persephonella sp. | reverse complement strand
AAGACATAAAGGTGGAGGACACAAGAGAAAATACAGAATAATTGATTTTAAAAGGGATAAATGGGGGGTGCCTGCAAAAGTTGCTGCAATAGAGTACGATCCTAATAGATCAGCAAGAATAGCACTCCTACATTACGCAGACGGTGAAAAAAGATACATAATATGGCCTGAAGGATTGAAGGTTGGAGACACAGTCGTTGCAGGTCCAGATGCAGAGATAAAAGTTGGAAATGCTCTTCCCCTTGAGAACATACCTGTAGGTACATTTGTCCACAATATAGAGCTTACCCCTGGAAAGGGTGGACAGCTTGCAAGAGCTGCAGGAATGTCTGCACAAATACTTGGAAGACAGGGAGATTACATTCAGGTAAGACTTCCTTCAGGGGAGATAAGACTTGTCCATAAAAAATGTATGGCTACAGTTGGGGTTGTAGGTCTTGCTGAACATGAACTTCTGAAACTTGGTAAAGCAGGAAGAGCAAGATGGCTTGGAATCAGACCAACAGTGAGAGGAACCGCGATGAACCCTGTTGATCACCCACACGGTGGTGGAGAAGGAAAAACCTTTGGAAAGCATCCAGTATCCCCATGGGGTCAGCCTACAAAAGGTTATAAAACAAGACGCGGTGCAAAATACTCTGACAAATTCATCATAAAACGTAGAGGTAAATAACAATGGGATACAAAGGAAAGTGGAACGAGAGAAATAAAAATCCTTATGTAAATGAAAAATTACTCAAAAAAATTAGAAAAATGAATGAAACCGGAGAAAGAAAGATAATAAAAGTGTGGGATAGGGCATGTACAATAACAGAAGAGATGGTAGGACACACAATAGCTGTTTATAACGGGATGAAATTTATACCTGTTTACATCCAGCCAGAGATGGTTGGGCATAAACTTGGAGAGTTTTCTCTCACAAGAACATTCAGGGGACACCCGGACAAATCAGCTAAAGCGGTTAAGAAAAAATAAGAGGTGAAAGAAAATGGCTGAAGCAACAAAAAATTTAGAGGCAAGAGCTGTTTTAAGATACGCAAGAACATCACCTACAAAAGCAAGACAGGTGATTAACCAGATAAGAGGAAAAGATGTTGGTGTAGCACTTGCCCTTCTTCATGGAATGAATAAAAGGGCGGCAAGAATAGTTGAAAAGCTCCTTAAAAGCGCCATAGCAAATGCAGAAATGAAAGATATGGATATTGACAACCTTTACATTAAAGAGATAAGAGCTGAAGACGGTCCTATACTCAAAAGGTATATGCCCAGAGCATACGGCAGGGCAACACCTAAAAAGAGAAGATTTTCACACATTTTTATAACATTAGCTGAAAGGCAGTAAGGAGGAAAAAAAGTGGGTCAAAAAGTACATCCAACAGGATTTAGATTAGGTTTAACAACAGAATGGAAATCAAAATGGTTTGCAGATAAAAAAAGATACGGGAAGGTTCTGCATGAGGACCTGAAAATAAGAAGATTTATTGAGGAGAAATATAGACAGGCCGGGATAGCCGATGTAATAATTGAGAGGCTTGGAGAAAAAATAAGAGTAAAAATCCTTGCCTCAAAACCTGGAATAGTCATTGGTAGAAAAGGGGCAGAGGTTGAGGAGTTAAATAAGCTTCTTTTAGCATTAACAGATGCAAAAGAGGTTCTTGTTAATGTTGATGAGGTAAAAAAACCTGAGCTTAACGCAAAGCTTGTAGCAGAAGATATAGCCCTCCAGCTTGAGAGAAGGGTTTCCCACAGAAGAGCGATGAAAAGAGCTATAGATAACGCCATGAAAGCAGGAGCAAAAGGGATAAAGGTTCAGGTAGGTGGAAGGATCGGAGGTGTTGATCTTGCGAGAAAAGAGTGGTTTATGGCAGGAAGGATGCCCCTCCAGACACTTAGATCAGAAATAGATTACGGAACAGCAAGAGCCTCAACAAAATACGGAATTCTTGGCGTTAAGGTATGGATTTACAAAGGAGATAAACTTGCAGAACAGAAAGAGGAAGTTCTGAAAAAAATAGAAGAAGAGCTCCATACAGTTTAATAAAAAACAGGAGGAAATTAGATGTCACTTTTACAACCTAAAAAGATAAAATGGAGAAGACAGCATAGAGGAAGAATGAAAGGAAAGGCAAACAGAAGAAATTTTGTTGCCTTCGGTGAGTATGGCCTTCAGGCTCTTGAGCCTTGCTGGATGACATCAAGACAGATAGAGTCAGCCCGTATCGCTATAGTCAGGGAAGCTAAAAAAGGGGCAAAGGTATGGATAAGGGTTTTTCCCCATAAACCTGTGACAAGGAAGCCTGCAGAAACAAGAATGGGAAAAGGTAAAGGGGATCTTGACCAT
>JALTAS010000085.1:0-1321 GCA_027058925.1 Persephonella sp. | reverse complement strand
TGACCATTTTGTTGCCGTTGTTAAACCGGGACATATACTTTTTGAACTTGCAGGTGTTCCGGAAGAAGTTGCGGCAGAAGCATTTAGAAAAGCCGGACATAAACTTCCAATAAAAACAAGACTTGTAAAGGCGAGGTCGTAAGATGAAGGCAGAAGAACTTAGAAAACTTACAGATGATGAACTTAAGGAAAAAGTAGTTGAGCTTAAGAAAAAACTTATGAATCTCAGATTCCAGAATGCTGTTGGTGGTCTTGAAAAACCATCAGAGATTAAACGGACAAAAAGAGATATAGCAAGGATCCTAACGATCCTGAGAGAAAGAGAGCTTCAAGCCCAAGGTGGAGGTAAATAATGGCTGTTAAATCAGGAAGAAAGGAGTTTGTAGGAAAGGTTGTATCGGATAAAATGGATAAAACTGTTGTTGTTGCTGTTGAAAGACAGCTCCCACATCCACTTTACGGAAAAAGGATCAAAAAAACATCACGGTTTTATGCCCACGATCCTGAAAATAAGTGCAAAGAAGGGGATATTGTAAGAATAAGAGAATCAAGACCTATATCAAAACTTAAAAGATGGGTCGTTGTTGAGATAATCTCACAGCAGTCTTGATTTTGATGTCTTGAAATATTAAAATATTATTTTGTCTTTCCGCCTGAAAGGGCGGAAACAACCCTATTTTATTGTGAGGAGTAGGAAATGATTAGAAGAGGGACGTATCTGAATACAGCTGACAACTCAGGAGCTAAAAAAGTCCAGTGTATAGGAATACCCAAAAAGGTAAACTTTGGAAAACAGACAGATTTTGCCACACTTGGTGATGTTATAACTGTTACCGTTAAGGATGCTATACCTAACGGAACAGCAAAAAAAGGAAAGGTTTATAAAGCTGTTGTTGTCAGAACAGCAAAAGAGGTTGGAAGGCCTGACGGAAGCTACATTAAGTTTGATGATAATGCCGTTGTTCTTCTTAACAACAACCTTGAGCCGATAGGAACACGTATTCTCGGCCCTGTTGCAAGGGAAATAAGGGCAAAAGGTTTTTACAGAATAGTTTCACTGGCACCGGAGGTAATATAAAAAATGGTAAAAACAAAACTGAAAAAAGGTGATACCGTCATAGTAATAGCAGGAAAAGAGAAAGGAAAAACAGGAAAAATAAAACAGATAATAAGAAACAGCGATCCTAACAAAATAAGGGTTGTGATAGAAGGGGTAAATATTGGAAAGAAACATCTGAAACATATTGAGGGTGTTCAGGAAGGTGGAATAATTGAGATAGAAAGACCTATCCATATATCAAATGTTATGTATTACGATGAA
>JALTAS010000084.1 GCA_027058925.1 Persephonella sp. | reverse complement strand
GAAATATGCTAATAAAAGTTCTTGAGATTGAAAAATCAGATATTTTAGAAAATTTAAGAAAAAAATTGAAAAAAAGGCAAAAGAATGGAAAAGCTTAAAGATATAGTTTTAAATAACCTGCACTTAAAGATACTCTCCCTCCTTGTTGCTTTCCTCTTATGGCTTAACATAACAAGTACTCAAAAAACAAGGTTTGAATTTTTTTCAGAAGTAAAAATTCTTAATATTCCAGGAGGACTTAAAATAGAAAGAGTTGAACCTGAAAAGGTTCTTATTGTAATAGAAGGCGTCAGATCAAAGCTAAATCAGGTAAATATATCAAAAATCAAGGTGTATGTTGATGGAAGAAAGATAAAAAAAGGAAAGAATACACTTAAGGTTTTTGTCAGACCATCAAAAACAGAAAATTTTGATATAGTGAAGGTTATTCCTGATAAAATCCATGTTTATGCAAAACCAAAATGATAAAATATTTCCTGCAAAAGTTCCGGAGGTAACAGATGCTTAAGTTAGAGATTGAAAGATTTGGTGAGTATCCATTTGAGGATGGAATAACATTAAAAGAGATAATATCTGCTTTGGAAGGGGAAGGAAAAAAAATAAAAGGGGTTGTTGGAGGAGTTCTTGAGGGTCATATAATAGATCTGCATACCCCTATAAAAAAAAGCGGTAAACTTAAATTTCTTACCAAGAAAGATAAAGAAAGCCTTGAAATACTCAGGCATTCACTTGCCCACATAATGGCTCAGGCATTAAAAGAGCTGTACGGAGACCATAATGTTCATCTTGGAATAGGTCCAACAACAGAAAACGGATTTTATTACGATGTTGAGATTGAAGGAAAAAGACTGACTGAAGAAGATCTTCCAGTTGTTGAACAGAAAATGAGAGAAATAATAAACAGAAACTGTGAGATTGAGAGAGTTGAGCTTTCAAGGGATGAAGCGGTTGAGCTGTTTGAGAAAAAAAGAGAGATATACAAGATAGACATAATAAAACACCAGATACCTGAGGAAGAAACTATCTCTGTTTATCAGCAGTGCGGTTTTATAGATCTATGCAGAGGTCCACACATACCATCAACAGGTGAAGCAGGTGCATTCAAACTGGTTTCTCTGGCAGGAGCTTACTGGAGGGGAAAAGAAGGAAATCCAATGCTACAGAGAATTTACGGTGTTGCTTTCTGGACAGAAAAAGAGCTAAAAAAATACCTTAATATGCTTGAAGAGGCTAAAAAGAGAGATCACAGAAAACTGGGAAAAGAGCTTGAGCTTTTTATAATAACAGAAGATGTCGGTGGAGGACTTGCCATCTGGCTTCCAAAAGGAGCTGTTATAAGAAATGAAATAGAAAATGCATGGAAAGAGGAACACACAAAAAGAGGATACCAGCTGGTCTATACCCCACACGTTGGTAAAGAACAGCTATGGAAAACAAGCGGTCATGTTGATTTTTACAGGGAGAATATGTTCCCTGAGATGATGATTGAGGAAGAAGGGTATTTTGTAAAACCCATGAACTGCCCATTTCATGTTGAGATATACAAATCAAAACAGAGATCATACAAAGAACTTCCTATAAGACTTGCAGAGCTTGGAACAGTTTACAGATACGAAAGAAGCGGTGTTCTACACGGTTTGATGAGGGTAAGAGGCTTTACACAGGATGATGCCCACATTATATGTAGGGAGGATCAGGTAGAACAGGAAATAAAAGGTGTGCTTGAGCTTGTTCTTCACACCCTCAGAAGTTACGGTTTTGAAGAATTTCAGGTGTTCCTCTCAACAAGACCTGAAAAGTCTGTTGGAGACGACAGAACGTGGGAAGTGGCAACAGACTCCCTGAGAAAAGCTATTGAGAGTGTAGGTCTTGATTATGAGATAGATGAAGGAGGAGGGGCCTTTTACGGACCAAAGATTGATGTGAAAATAAAAGACGCTATCGGTAGAATGTGGCAGTGTTCAACTGTGCAGTTTGATTTTAATCTTCCTGAAAGGTTTGATATGTATTACATAGGGGAAGACAACAGCAGACATAGACCATATATGGTTCACAGGGCTATTTTTGGATCAATAGAAAGGTTTATAGGTGTTCTTTTAGAGCATTACGCAGGACTTCTTCCCCTATGGCTATCACCAGTTCAGGCAAAGATAATTCCGGTTGCTGATCCACACATAGAATACGCAAGGGAGGTGGAGAAAAGATTAAAAGAGGCCGGACTCAGGGTTGAAGTAGATGAAAGAAGCGAAAGAATGAATAAAAAGATAAGAGATGCAGAGCTCCAGAAAATACCTTACATGCTTATAGTTGGAGATAAAGAACAGCAGACAGAAACAGTCTCTGTCAGGACAAAGAAGAAAGGAAATATAGGTGTTATGAGTATAGATGAGTTTATAGAAAGGGCAAAAAAGCTTATAAAGGAAAAATCTACACAGCTTTAAAAAACCCTCTTGAATTGTCCAACTTGTTTATTTATACTCAAATAAAAAATTATATCTAATTGCATACACAACAGTTCCAACCCTGCCATGGTTTTACAGTCCTGATCCAAAAAATTTACCGCCGGAGCTGAAAAATCTATTAAAAAATAAAAAGTAATACTAAGAGCCCTTCGGGGCTTTTTTTATAATAAGCTCATTCTTAAACCATACATCTCTCTGGGGAAACGGTATCTGAATTCCCTTTTGTTTGAACGCGTGCCATATCATATAGTTCAGATTACTTTTTGCCAGAGGAACGGGAACTTTTTTTACATTTATCCATACAAGAAGCTCAAAATTAAGTGAGCTGTTTCCAAACTCAACAAATCTCACTTCAGGTGGTGGATTTTCAAGAACATCTCCAGATTTTTCTGCTATTTCAAGAAGTGTTTTCTTTACCAGATCAACGTCCGAGGAGTAAGAAACACCTACAGGAATATGAATTCTGACTGTGTTGTCTGTGTAAGACCAGTTTATAAGCTCCCCAGATATGAGATGTGAGTTTGGTATTATTATATCTATATTATCAAGTGTTCTGAGAGTACATGTTCTTATTCCAATATCAACAATTTTTCCAAATCTATCACCAAGTGTTATCCAGTCTCCTCTTTTTACCGTTCTGCTGAAAAGAATTATAAATCCGCTCACAAAATTGTTAACAATATCCTGAATTCCAAATCCGATACCTATACCCAAAGCACCGGCTATTGGAATAAGGAGTTTCCAGCTTATTCCAAGTATAGAAAGAGTTACCATAAGGATTATTATTAGAGAAAAATTATAAATGAGTATATCTACAGAGCTTACGATCTCTTTACCTTTTGCCTTAAAGATCATATAAAGCTCAACAGTAAACCTTAGCAGTTTTGTGAAGAGAAGAAGAACATAAAATACTATGATACCCTTTAAAAATGAGTAAAAGCTTATCCTTACAGCCTCACTTTCAAGGATGGGTTTTTTTAAAATAGGCTTTGCATAATGCTCAACAAAAGGAATATTGAGAATAACATTTATCACAATAACAAACAGTATTAACTTGAGAAACTTATCTGCTGTCTTTTCCGCTTCTTCAATAGTTTTTTTACCCTTTTTAAGCTTGGAATGAATCCATCTGAAAAAAGCAGGCTTAAGCTTTAGAAACAAAAGATAAATCAGAAAAGAGGCGGTTAGTATTCCTATATGAATGAAAAAAAGATGACTCTTTATGTATTCCATAC
>JALTAS010000083.1 GCA_027058925.1 Persephonella sp. | reverse complement strand
CAACCTCAAGTGTAAATTTCAATTTACAATTTAATATTTTTACCTTAATTTGTCAACTTATATTTACATCGCTTGTGTTTGGATGAAATTTATGTGTAAACGTTTGTATTTTGATTTTTGTCCTTGATTGGTTTTTTGCAAAAAAAAACTTTCTAATTTTTAAGTTTAAAAAACTTCCAAAAGAAAAATATGAACTATTAGTACTAAAAATACACAAGCTTGCCTCAAACTTTGGACAAAGTTGGATAAAGTCTTTAATCTGGATTGCTGTCTTTGGTTTGTTATATACAGGAATCAGATTCGCATATATGGAAAATATTTCTTATAAATTTTTTCCTGACAACATAAATAGAATTTTTGACACTATAGCGACGGTTTTGAACGAGTTCACAAAATCGCTAATACCGATTTTTTCAAATAAAAAAGAAATTGAAGGATTAGAGTTTGTTTCTCTACTTTTTTCTATAATTATCGCATTTTTGACTTACCAATTCATCGTTGCAGTTCGCAGAAAAGTGAAAAGGTAGCAACAAGTATTGTCCAGTTCTTTAAAAAATTTTTATAGACCAATTGTTTTATAAACTCTATAATTTAAAGATGAACAAGTATCACTGCTTTTAAAAAGGAGGGAGGAAGATGGAGGAAATCACAGTTATAATTCACGGGTGGAGCGACTGCTCCGAGTCATTTGTCAGAATGAAACAGTTTTTGATTGATAACGGAATGGGAACTGTAGAAACTATCTACTACGCAGATTATGAGTCAAGGGAAGACAACATTACCTATGAAGATGTTATTGACGGTCTTTACGACAGGTTTAAAGAAAAAGGATTTATTGACAGAGATGGAAATCCTTTAAAAAGTCTGAATGTGATAGTCCATTCAACAGGAGGGCTTGTTATAAGACATTTCATAGCAGAATACTACAGCCACAGGATAGAAAAGTGTCCAGTTAAAAAGGTAATAATGCTTGCTCCGGCAAACTTTGGATCACCCCTTGCCCATTACGGAAAGTCCCTTCTTGGTATGCTTTTCAAAGGAAGATACAGATTCGGTGATATGTTTGAGGTTGGAAGAAAACTGCTGAACGGCCTTGAACTTGCAAGCCCTTACCAGTGGAAGTTAGCCCACAGGGATATACTTAAAAAAGAACCTTACTACAATCCTGAGCAAATACAGACATTCATATTTGTTGGGGCAAAAGGTTATGGAGGTCTTAGAAAGTTTGTAAACAAAAAGGGAACAGACGGAACCGTTGTTGTTTCAGGAACGAACCTTAACTCTGTTAAGTTTTCTGTAGATTTTGCAGGAGAAGAAGAAAAAATCTCCTTTGTTTATCCAAAAACAGATACAGCCTTCTGCGTTTTGAAAAATTACGATCACGGCTCAATAGTTGAGGATGTGAGACCTGATAAAACGAGCAGAATAGGAAAGCTTCTCCTTGAGGCGTTAAAGGTTAAAACATCTCAGGACTTTAAAGATCTTAAAGAAAAACTAAAGACCATAACGCAGGAAACCTACAGAGATAAGGAGATATACCAGCAGTTTTTTATCCGCACAGTTGACGACCACAGAATGCCTGTTAAGGACTACACCCTTGAGTTTTTTGTCTACAGATACAAAGACAGGTATGTATCAAAAGGTGAGGTTGTGAAAAAAAGAATATCAAACAAAGAGATAGAATGGAGCCAGAAGATTCACAGCTACATAACAGATGAGTTCCACAACAACCTCACAGACCCAAGCTTCAGAAGATTTTTGGTAGGTCTAAAAGGTTTAAGAAAACTGCTGAAAGAATGCTATCAGGACATAGGAGATGTTATACTGAGTGTGAAGATACATATTCCAAAGGTTGATGAAGGGATATATTACGACACAAAAAAGTTAAAAAACATTTTTCTTCTGAGAACAGAAAATGGAGAGATAGTTGAGGAAAAACCTTCCCTTTTTTATCCTAATACAACGACTCTCATGGAGCTTAAAGTGAACAGATCAACAAAATATGTATCTGTCAGCCTGACCCCAAAAAGGCATTGACAGGCTAATTAATAATTATTACTATTTAATAAAAATAGGAGGAAGATAATGAACAGAGAAAGATCTGTAGAACTGCTTAACAAAGCAATATCCGAAGAACTTACAGCGATTCACCAGTATATGTATTTCCATTTTATTCTTGATGATCTTGGATATGACCTTCTTGCTTCCATATTCAAAAAAACAGCAATAGATGAGATGCTTCACACAGAAAGGTTTGCAGAGAGGATACTGTTTTTAGGCGGTGAGATTGAGATGAAACCTGCAAAAGATATAGAGCATATAAGAGATCCAGAAAAAATGCTTGAGTGGGCTATGAAGGCAGAAGAAGAGGCTGTTGATATGTACAATGAATTTGCTGTTGAGGCAACCAACAACAGAGATGCCGGAACCAAGCAGATATTTGAGGCTGTGATAATGGAAGAAGAAAGACATTACGATATGTTTAACATAGAGTATGAAAACCTCAAAAAATTCGGAACAGAGTATCTTTCACAGCAGGCTATGGAAAGGAGCAAAAGAATGGGCTCAATAGGAGGTCAATCCCAGCAGTAATCAAAATTTAGAAAGGCCATCTTTTATAAGAACAAGACCAAAAACAATAAATAAAATCCCTATAAAACGGAGCAGGTAAATGTAATACCTGCTCTCCATAAACCTTTTTAACCTTTGTGTAAAGACAGCTATCAAAATCATACTTCCTGTAATTCCGATAAAAAAGAAAATTGTAAATAAAGACCCTCCCACAACACCTGCATTGCTGACGTAAGGAGCTCCTATGAAAAACCAGAACAGATAGGTGTAAGGGTTCAGAATGTTAAGGATAACACCCTTTTTCAACGACCCAGTTAGGTCGGTTTCTATATGCAGCTTTTTTAGTTTTATATTTTTGTACCCAAAATAAAAAAGAACAAATGCACCAACAAAATAAATCACAGAAATAAGATGCTGAACCTCTTTTATTCTGTCAAGTATAAGCAGAGAAACAAACAGAATAGGAATGTCCGTTATAATCGGGGAGATAGAAACAAGAATACCATTTTTTTTGTGTCCTTTTAATGTTTCTGATATAAGCAGTGCCATCAAAGGACCTGGAGATAATCCGGCAGCAACGCCAAAAACAAATCCTGTAAAAATATCCTGAATTATCATCACTCAGTATTAAATGCCCTGTCTCCGGCATCTCCAATTCCAGGAATTATGTATCCTTTGTCATTCAGTCTTTCGTCTATCTGTGCTATATAAACCTGAACATCAGGATGTTTTTCAGCTATTTTTTTTAAACCTTCAGGAGCTCCTATAACATTGAGGGAAATTATCCTTTCAGGTTTTTTTTGTTTTACAACATCTATCGCATAATCAAGAGATCCACCTGTAGCAACCATAGGATCAAGGATAACAGCTGTTTTGTCTTTTAGAGGTGGAACCCTGTCGTAATACAGGACGCTCTCAAGTGTTTCTTCATTTCTCTTTATTGCAAGGAAGCCAGATTTTGCCAGAGGTATCATCTCAAGAACACCGTCAAGCATTGGAAGACCAGCCCTCAAGATCGGAATAAAGACATATTTTTCCTCTTCTAAGACGGGAAAACTTCTTTTTCCTACCCATATCTCTAACTCTTTTTCCTTCATTTTTTCATTTTTTAAAGCTTCAACAAGTAAAATCCTCCCAACTTCAGACAGATATTTTCTAAAGTCATAGGGGTTTGTATGAATGCTCCTCAGT
>JALTAS010000082.1 GCA_027058925.1 Persephonella sp. | reverse complement strand
CAACTATTAAGTCTGCAAATCTATAGAAAGATGCAGGTTCCCTTAATCTTCCTGCAGGTAGAAGTTTGTCATTCCAAAAGGGTTTTGTTGCATCAAAAACGAGAATGTCAATATCCCTGTGAAGCTGATAATGCTGAAAGCCGTCATCAAGAATAAAAATCTCAGGTTTTATCTCTTTGATCGCTTTTATTCCGGCTTCATACCTTGAGCCTGAGACCACAACAGGAATTCCGTTTAATGCGATCAGATAAGGTTCATCTCCTGCCTTTTCCCATCCAGTTAATATTCTTTCCCTGTTCCTTACAACAACAGTTCCCCTGCTTTTTCTCCTGTAACCTCTTGAAAGAACTGTGACTGTATAACCTTTTTTCTGCAGGCTTTTTGCCAGAAATATGGTGAGAGGAGTTTTTCCTGTTCCTCCAACAGAAAGGTTTCCTATTGATATAACAGGAACAGGAAGTTTTTTCTTTTTTAAAAAAGCTTTTTCGTATAGAAATCTTCTAATATAAGCAAGAGTTCCGTATAACAGGCTTATAATTTTGAACATAAACTAATATATACACTAAAGCTATAATTTTGCAAAAGTTTTATCTTTTTATTATATTTTAATTAGCTTTTTACTGGGGTAGGGAGGTTGAAAATAGGAAGGAATGATTTTTCTTCTTTGGATATAGATAAGATCAAGCTGATATATCTTTTCTCAGTTATAGGATCTATTGTTCTGATATCTATAGCTGTTTTGCACTACTTAAACGGCGATATCAATATGTCCTCATTTGAGATGCTGATAGCTGTAGGAGGTATTCTTAATATACTCTTGTTAAAGATAACAAAAAATGTGAAGGTGGCAGAAAATTTTATTCTTCTTGGTATGCTTATTTTGATATGCGGTATATTTGTTCATGGTGGATATCATAGAACAGGTATTTACTGGATATATACATACCCTCTGCTTACATTTTTCCTTAAAGGAAACAAGGTGGGAGTTGTATGGAATTTTGTTTTTTTCTCTGTTGTTTTTACTCTTGTATTTTTGGATTACAAGAATTTAGTTCCGATTGCTTTTTCAGAGGATGAGATCAGGCAGGCAATCCTTGCATATGTGATCGTTATGGTTCTTGCGTACATTTTTGAAGAGGCACTCTTAAAGTCTTACAGCGAAGTTTCAAGACTTGCTGTTACCGATCAGTTAACGGGACTTTACAACAGGTATTACATTTTCAACAAGCTGAATGAGGAAATAAAAAGAGCAAAAAGGTTCGGCAAAAATTTTTGTGTAATCCTTCTTGATGTTGATAATTTCAAAAATATAAATGATGAGTTTGGACATGATGTGGGAGATCTTGTTCTTTTTGAGGTGGCTGAGGTTTTGAGAGATATGACCAGATCAGTGGATACTGTCGGCAGGCTTGGTGGGGAGGAATTTATTGTTATATGCCCTAACACAGATATCGTTGGGGGGAAGATAACTGCAGAGAAAATAAGATCCTCAATTCAGGGATTACATGTTCCTGATGTTGGTAAAATAACTGTTAGTTTAGGGGTTGCTGAATTTACAGGGAGTGAGACAGCCCATGAGCTGATAAAATTTGCAGATCTGGCTCTGTACAGGGCAAAAAGATCAGGAAAAAATAGGGTTGAGCTTTATCCTAAAAATGGAAATCTGGTAAGATTCGGTATTGATCTTCTTAAAATAAAAAAACCTGCCTCTGCAGGCAGGCATTAAAACAACACACTAAGAGCAGCAAGATTACTGGCAGGAGGGGCTAAAATTTATAACTTACATTCATATATACAAATCTACCTGGTTCAGGAATTTTTGATCCACTGCTGAAGGGATTTCTTAAGTAAGAAAGGTGTGTATAGTAGTTTTTGTCAAAAAGGTTGTCTATCCCGAGTCCTATAAATGCTCTATTCCCTGCATTTAGTCCTGTTTTTATATTAAAAACATAGTAGGATTTTGTTTTTTGCTCGTTCAGATCACTGTCAACATCTTCTTGAGGTGAAGCATAAATTGCCTCTATCTGTCCAAAAACTGTTCCGTTGTCGTATTTTACAGCAAGTCTTGTCTTAAGTGGAGATATTTCTGCAAGATCACTGTCTGTGTAATTTCCACTGTCTTTTTTACCTCTCTGGTAAGCAACCCCTGCCTCAACAGAAACAGTGTCTGACAGCATACCTACAGCTGTCAGATCTCCACCGTATATGTGGGCATCAATGTTCTGGTAAGACTGAGCTGGTTTTGTTTCATACCTGATCGGGTTTATACTTGTCAGGTATATGTAATCGGTCAGATCGCTGTAGAACAGATTGCCTTTTATTCCGAATAATCCCCAGTAATACTCAAAACCGGCATCAATCTCGTTATTTTTTGTAGGATTAAGGTTTGGATTTCCAACCCAGTTTGGTTTAGTCATTGGTTTTTTCAGGGCTATGAACCTTTCTTCAGGATCAGGAACTCTAACCGTATGTCCAAAGCCTATATAAACGCTTGACCTTCTGTCTATCTTGTACCGTGCAACAACATTTCCTGAAATGTATGTATCTGTCTGGGAAAGATCATAGCTGTTGTAATATGAATCATAAAGCTGTTGATTTGCTGTTCCTAAGGCCCCCCTGTCTGCTTCTGATCTTGTTCTATCTACTCTTAAACCGGCTGAAATTATCAGATTTCCAACAGGTTTTGCACCTTTTATGTATGCTCCAATGTTCTTTATATCAACATCAGGTATCATTCCCCTGTTGTCCAGAGCCATAAGCTGGTTGTAAGCCTTCCAGTTTCTAATGTAAGCATCAATACCAGCTTTTAGCTTGATATCACCTATTCTGAGATCTTTTTCTAACTTTGCACCGTATGTTTTTGTTTTTGCCAGATTTCTCATTCCGTATCCTCTGCTCCAGCCTGTTGATGTTGTTCTCCATCTGTCCTGCATGTCGTGTTTCACAAAATTCCAGTAAGCTGATATCTTGATGCCCAATGGCTTTATAAGGTACTCACCATTTATCCTATGTGTTCTGTCATATACAGCATCCATCATAAGATACGGATATAAAACATCCTTTGCCTCATCAAATGCGTAGTTTATTTTTATCTCATTTTCTTGATTTGGAGTAATAACAAGTTTTGTCCATGCATTATCTATATCAAATGCTGTGTGGTCTAACTCTGAAGATTTGTAGTTTGCGTACTGGGTGATTTTTTTCCCTTCTCCTGACTTGTATGGCTTAGAGTACTGTTTTGAGTAACCTACAAGTACCTTTACAAGATCGTTACCTACATAACTGTCAAATCCACCGTGAAGATAGTTAAAATACCCACCTGTGAAATACAATGAACCTCCTTTGCCTTTCTCTGGATCTTTTGAGATCAGGTTTACTACACCTGCAAGAGAACCCTGATTTGAAACATCAAATGGACCTTCTAAGATCTGTACTTCCTTTACCTGTCTTGTTGACATATGGAAGATGGGGGGATCCATTCTGTTAGGACAGGCTCCATAAATTCTCTGTCCGTCTATTAGAACATTTATGTTATCCCTTCCAAATCCTCTTATGGTTATATCGTTTGCTGTCCCTCCCTTTCTTATATGGTTAATTTCTGGGAAAAGGTTTGACAGGATCTCTCCTACATCTATCTGTCTTGTTATCTTTATTTCTTCTTCCGTAGCTTCCTTTGTTTCACCTACTGTTTCCTGCTGTGAAAGCTCTTCAACAACAGATATTTTTTTTATTTTTATTACTTCCTGTGCTGAAGCGTAAAAGAATGTCGGTAATAC
>JALTAS010000081.1 GCA_027058925.1 Persephonella sp. | reverse complement strand
AAATATTATAATTTATACTCCACAACAAAATTTATGGGGTGGTATATGAGCAAAAGAATGGAACATATAAGAAACTTCTCAATAATAGCCCATGTTGACCATGGAAAATCAACGCTTGCAGACAGACTTATGGAATTTACAGGGGCTGTTGAAGAAAGGGAAAAGAAAGATCAGCTCCTTGATACTCTTGATATAGAAAGAGAAAGGGGAATAACGATAAAACTTCAGGCTGTAAGACTGAACTACAAAGCTAAAAACGGAGAAGAATACACACTCCACCTGATTGACACTCCCGGGCATGTTGATTTTGGTTATGAGGTTTCAAGATCACTCACAGCCTGTGAGGGAGCGCTTCTTTTAATAGATGCAACCCAGGGGATAGAAGCCCAGACGATAGCAACATTCTGGCAGGCTCTTGAGCAGGATCTTGAGATAATCCCGGTCATAAACAAGGTAGATCTGCCCTCTGCTGATGTTGACAGAATAAAAGAACAGATAGCAGATGTTCTTGGTCTTGATCCTGATGAGGCTATACTTGCTTCAGGTAAGGCAGGTATAGGAATACAGGATATCTTAGAGGCTATAGTAAACAAGATCCCTCCTCCAGAAGGAGAAGAAGAAAAGCCCCTTAAGGCTCTCATTTTTGACTCTTATTACGACTCATACAGAGGAGCTGTTGCTTTTGTCAGGATATTTGATGGTGAGGTGAAAAAAGGAACAAGAATAAAACTGATGTCAACAGGAAAAGAGTTTGAGGTTACGGAGGTTGGAGCACAGATGCCCCAGATGTCCCAGCTTGAGAGCCTGAAGGCTGGAGATGTTGGCTACATAGCAGCAGCTATAAAAGATGTTAGAGATATAAGAATAGGTGATACAATAACAGATGCAAAAAATCCTACACCTGAGCCTGTTCCAGGGTTTAGACCTGCAAAACCTATGGTTTACGCTGGGCTCTATCCTACAGGTTCAACACTATTTGAAGATCTGAGGGACGCCCTTGAGAAGTACTCAATCAATGATGCTGCCCTTACATACGAGATGGAAAGTTCACCAGCACTTGGGCTTGGTTTTAGATGCGGTTTTTTAGGACTTCTCCATATGGAAATAGTTCAGGAGAGGCTTGAAAGGGAGTATGAGATTGAGCTTATTACAACAGCTCCAAACGTCATATACAAAGTGATAACAAAGAAAGGTGAAGAGATAGAAGTTAGAAACCCTGCCCAGATGCCTGACCCTTCAGTTGTAGATAAGATACTTGAGCCGTACATAGAGGCAAACATCATTACGCCAAACGATTATGTTGGAGCGATAATGCAGCTTGTTCAGGAAAAAAGGGGAGTGCAGAAATCCTTTGAGTATATAGACAAGAAAACAGTTCTCCTGAGATACGACATACCTATGGCAGAGGTGCTGTTTGATTTCCACGACAAACTGAAAACAGCAACAAGGGGATATGCCTCTTTTGATTATGAATTCAAAGATTACAGAGCTGGTGATCTTGTGAAGATGGACATAAAGATAAACGGCGAGGCTGTTGATGCCCTTTCATTTATTGTCCACAGGGATAAAGCCTACAGGGTAGGAAGAAATATAGTTGATAAGATGAGGGAGGTAATCCCAAGACAGCTTTTTGAGGTGAGAATACAGGCTGTGATAGGCTCAAAAGTGATAGCATCTGCCAAAGTCGCACCTCTTAGAAAGGATGTTCTTGCAAAATGTTACGGTGGAGACATTACAAGAAAGAAAAAGCTTCTTGAAAAGCAGAAAAAAGGCAAAAAAAGAATGAAACAGCTTGGTAAGGTTGAGCTTCCGCAGGAAGCTTTCCTGAGCATACTGAAGGCGGAGTAAAGATGGCTTTATTTCCTATGTTTGTTGAGATAAAAGGTCAAAAGGTTCTGATAGTTGGGGGAGGTATTGTTGCCCTCAGGAAGATAGAAAAACTACTTCCCTTTGAGCCGGAGATGAGTGTTGTTTCAAAGGATTTTCACCCTGAAACTTTAAAACTTATAAAAGAAAAAAATATCCCTTACGAAAAAAGGGAGTTCAGATTCTCTGACCTTGAAGGTCAAAAGATAGTTATAGTCGCTGTTGACGATATAGATCTCCAGAAACAGATATTTGAAAAAACAAGAGAAAAAAATATACTTGTTAACTCTGTTGACAGTCCAGATTACTGCGACTTCATATTCCCTGCATACGTGAAAAAAGGAGATATAGTTATCGGGATTACAACATCAGGAAAACTTCCCGGTCTTTCGGCAAAACTGAGAAAACATATAGAAAAAACACTTCCTGAAAATCTTGAGGATATATTTAATCAGATAAAAAAGATAAGAGAAGAACTTCCCAAAGGGGAAGAAAGACAAAAAAAGATACTCCAGCTTATTGATCAGCTTTTTGAAGGTGAATAATGACGCCTGTTGAGATAACTGTCAACAGAAGCTATAAAGATTTCATTTCCGAGAAAGAGCTTGCTCAGATAATAAAAAATATGGAAAAACCAGAAACTGAAAGGATTTATGTTCTATTTACAGAAGTTCCTGTAAAAGAGCTAATAGATTTTAGCTTAAGAAACAGGATACCTTTTGAAAACCTGAAAAATTATTATCTTAAATATATAACTTAAATATATAAAAAGTGTTGGTTTTAAAAATTTAGAATTAGAAAGGATGTTTGAGGAATAAGAATGATTGATTTTAAAAAGATAAAAGGTTTTCTCCTTGACCTTGATGGGGTTCTGTATGTAATTGATAAACCTATTGAGGGGGCACAGGTTTCCCTGAAAAAGCTGAAAGAGAGGTTTTCAGTCAGGTTTATAACAAACACAACAACAAAGCCGAGGAAGGTTGTTTACCAGAAGCTTGTTCAGATGGGTTTTGATGTGGAGGAAGAAGAGATTTTTTCCGCCCTTGAGGCAACAAAACAGTTTTTAAAAGAAAAAGATGCAGGAGTTTTTTTGATCCTTACAGATCTTGCCCTTGAAGACATGAAAGATGTAAAAAGACAGCCTGTTGATTACGTGGTAATCGGTGATGCAAGGGATAATTTTACCTACGAAAATATGAATGAAGCATTCAGATACCTGATTGAAGGGGCAGAGCTTATAGCAGCAGCAAAGAATAAATACTTCAGAGATAAAGACGGCAAACTATCATTAGACTGTGGAGCGTTTATTGTTGGGCTTGAGTTCGCAACAGGAAAAAAGGCAAAACTCATAGGAAAACCAAACAGAGATTTTTTCCTTATGGCCGTAAAATCAATGGGCTTAAAACCTGAGGAGGTTGCTGTTGTGGGAGATGATATAGAATCAGATGTTAAAGGTGGAATGGACGCAGGTCTAAAAGGAATTCTGGTTAAAACAGGAAAGTTTACACTGGAAGATCTTAAAAAAGGAATTAAACCTGACCTGATAGTTGATGACATAAACCATCTTGTTAAAATTATAGAAGATCAGGCATAAATGCTTATCTTCTGATGATTTTCTGACTGCTGTTTTGATAGTTCTATCCTTGCTTTCATTTCTAAGATTGCAGCTCTTGCAGCAACAGCTCTGTCCTGCGGGGAAGGATCTGATGGGGCAAGGGCAGCCCTTTTTATCTTCCTTGCTATCTCTAATGTTTCTTCTGGGGTTTTACCCTCTCTTATCTTTATAGGAACTTCTCCTCCTGCTATGTATAACCTTCCATCTGGACCTTTCTGATATCTATAATGGACAGGTCCTGTAAGCTCTCCCCCTGCTGTTTTGTGTGCCATTTCGTGGGCTTTAACTTTCTGCTCCGTCGTTCTTAAT
>JALTAS010000080.1 GCA_027058925.1 Persephonella sp. | reverse complement strand
ACATATATCTCAACAGCTTTGTGTATCAGATGATCATGTTTTTCGGCAGCTACCTCAAAGTCATCTTTTTTTGGATCGTAAGAAAGACCTATCAAGGGCTGCCACCATGTTTCAACCTGATCTCCAATCTCTTCATTAACTATTTCAATCTGTACCTCTTTAGCAGGAAGCTGACCTTCCCTGTATTTTTTGTCAAATTCACCAAAAAAGCTTTCCCACTGAGATTTTTCAAGCTTTCTAACAGCCATCTGTCAGCCCTCCTTGTGATTTTTCTTTGTTTTCCTAACTTATGTATGCAATAAATAATATTATTACAATGGAAGGGATTTACAAGGGTAAAATGAGGATTAAAAGGTTATCAGAAAGTGTTATCAATAAGATAGCAGCAGGAGAAGTTGTTGATAGGCCATCAGGAGTTTTGAAAGAGCTTATTGAGAACTCTATTGATGCTGGATCTGAAAGAATTCAGGTAAAAATTGAGAAAGGTGGCAAAAAACTGATTGAGGTAAAAGATAACGGTTCAGGCATCCATCCAGATGACATTTTAGAAGCTGTTAAAAGATACTCAACAAGCAAGATAGAAGATATTGATGATCTTTACTGTATAGATAGCTATGGTTTTAGAGGAGAAGCCCTTTCAAGTATCTCATCAGTTTCAAAATTCAGCATAATATCAAGGCAGAAAGATTTTCCACTTGGAAAAGAGCTTTTTATAGAAGGGGGAGTTTTTAGATATCTTTCGGATACAGGAGCACCTGTTGGAACTATAGTTAGAGTAAGAGATCTCTTCTTTAACGTTCCTGCAAGAGAAAAATTTTTAAAATCTGAAAGAACAGAGCTTAAACACATAACAGATGTTTTTTTAAGGTATGCCATCTGCCACCCAGATATACATTTTACGCTTAAGATAGATGACAAAACGCTGTATAACCTTTTCCCAACAACTATGGAGGAAAGACTGAAAAACATCTTCCCTAAAGCTGAAAGCTTTGTTTATTTTGAAAATGAAAACAGCATTGGAAAAGCTTACGGATATATATCCCCCGATATAAAAGCAAAAGGTTTTGTTTACACAAATGGAAGGCCTGTCAAAAATAGCTTGCTGAGTAAGATAATAAGATCAAAGATAGGAGAAAACTTCTTTGTGGTCTTTATTGATCTGCCTCCTTATTTTGTTGATCACAACATCCATCCTGCAAAAATAGATGTCAGGTTCAGAAAGGAAAAACCTGTTTATGACCTTGTTAAATCTGCACTTGACAATATGTCAAAACCAAGACTTCACCTATCTGTTTCCCAGCCGAAAGTCAGATACAATGCTGAATTTAAGATTTTAGGTCAAATTGAGAACACATTTTTAGTTGTTTATTACGATGGGGAAATATACTTTATAGATCAGCATATAGCAAGTGAGAGAATTAATTATGAGCTTCTTTTGAGAAAATACAGAACAGGAAATATCCCTACCGAAAAAGCCAATCTCAAAATAGATCTATCAGAGGAACAGGCTGAGAAGTTATACGAGTTAAAGGAAAAATTTAACAGGATTGGTATTGTAATTCAAAAAGAAGAAGATCAATTTTATATAAAACAGATTCCATCTTTTTCAAAAGGTAGAGATATTAAAATGGTGATTTTTAAAATGCTTAATAGTGAATATCCTGAAGTGGAAATTGAAAGTTTTTTAGGTGAAGCGGCCTGTGATATCTCTATTGAGGCTGGGGACATCCTGTCAGACGAAGAGGCAAAAAACCTGCTGAAGATCTGGATTGAAACAGACAATCCAAACCTCTGTCCCCACGGAAGACCGATTTATTATAAAATTCCTGTAGAAAAGATAAGAAAACAGGTAGGAAGAAAATGACAGATAAACTTCTATTAGAGGAGAAAAACAAGATAATAAATGAGTATTTTGAGAAAAAACAGCAGATTATAGATGCACACAGATCAGGTTCAAGTGGACTTGAAACAGTCAGGGCTCTGTCTGACCTTACAGATCAAACCATAAAAAGACTGGCGGACATATCATTTAAAAATGCGGAAAATATATCTATAGTTGTTTTGGGAGGTTATGGAAGAAGAGAACTGTGTTTTAAGTCCGACATTGATCTATCCCTTGTTTTTGATACAGATGATTTTGAGTCCTTAAAAGAGGGGATTGAAACATTTTATTACGCTCTTCTTGATCTGAAGGTTGATATAGGTTTTTCACCAAGAGATATAAAAACATTTCTTGATCTTTCAAAAGAAGATCTGACAGTTGCAACATCTCTGCTTCAGGGGAGATTTATTTATGGAAATATGGAGATCTATGAGAATCTAATTAAAAGATTCAAAAGGCTGATAAGAAGAAAAAGAAAAGCATATATTGATGCAACATTAAGAGCAAGAAAGATGAGATATCAAAGATCCGGTTCAACAATATACATGATGGAGCCTCATGTAAAGGAAGGGGAAGGTGGACTGAGAGATTTCCATGAGGTTTTCTGGATAGCAAGGGTTTTAGATGATGTACCTGACTACAGATATTTTGTTGAAAAGAACATAATACTTGAAGAGGAGTATGAAGAACTTATAAGGGCTTACAACTTCCTCCTGAGACTGAGAAACGAGATGCATCTAATCTGCAATAAGAGATGTGATGTTCTTGTCAGGCCCCTTCAGGAAGAGGTAGCAAAAAAATTAGGATACATCCAGACCCCTTATGATGAGGAAAGTCTTAGAGAAAGTGTTGAAAAGATGATGAGGCTTTACTATCTTTACGCAAAATCTATAAACACGATAACAAACAGAATACTAAAAGCTCTTACAGAAGAGGAGGAACTTGAGATATTTGAGCCTATAGATGCTGTTTTTTCAAGGACATCATTAGAGATAGATGTTTTTAATAGAGAAAAATTTGAAAAAGATTTCAAAAATGTATTAAGAGCTTTCTTGTATTACAAAGAGTACAACCTTGATTTTTCTTCAGAACTTGAGTTTTTAATAAGAAAAAATGAAGGAAAACTTAGACAGCACAGAGATGATCCTGAAATAAGAAAAATGGTTCAAAAGATATTTTCAGATCCGAACAACCTTGCAAAAACATTAAGAAAAATGCAGGATTTTTATGTTCTTGATGATCTGATACCTGAGTTTGGATACCAGAGATGTCATTTTCAGTATGATGCATACCACAAATACACAACAGATGCCCATGCGATAAAAGCTGTGGAAGAACTTGAAAGCCTAAAGAAAATAGATCATCCCCACAGAAAAATGATGTACGAGCTTTTCAAGGAAATTGACAGGGTTGATCTTCTTATTTGGGCTGTATTTCTACATGACATAGGAAAAGGACATAAAGCGGATCACTGTATCCTTGGATCCAAAATGGCAAAAGAGATTATGCTCAGATTTGGATACTCAAAAAGAGATGCTGAAGTGGTAAGTTTTCTGGTTCTTCACCATCTTGACATGGCAAAGATTTCCCAGAGAAGAAATATGAATGAACCAAAGGTTGTAAACGATTTTGCAAAAACAATAAAGAATAAAGATTTATTAAAAATGCTCACTGTTCTTACATGGTGTGATGCTAATGCTGTAGGGCCAAATGTTTGGAATGACTGGAAAAATGCTCTTTTATGGGAGCTTTACAACAAAACGCTGGAAGTACTTGAGAAAAAAGTTTCTTATGAGGAGATCAGTCAGAGAGGAATAGAGGAAAAAAGAGAAAAACTGAAGGCTGTTCTTGAAGTTGAGTTAGGTAAAGAAAGGGCTGAGTTTCATATGAAAAGATTTTCAGATTACTACCTTATGGCAACAGCTATAGACGACATGGTAAGAC
>JALTAS010000079.1 GCA_027058925.1 Persephonella sp. | reverse complement strand
GTTTTTTAAGGCTTTCTGCTACTTCTTCAGCTCTTATCGCAGACATCTAAAACCTCCTTTTATCTTTTAAATTTTTATTCTTAATAAGATGTTAACTGTTGTTCTAACTTTCTGAGATACGTTCTTACAGATGAGTCAAGAACATAACTGCCTGCTTTTACAACAACACCTCCTATTATTGATGGATCCTGTTTCACCTCAAACTCAACCTTCTTACCTAATTTTTCCTCAACAGCTTTTTTAATCTGCTCAAGAAGTTTTTCATCTATAGGATAGGCTGTTATGACCTCACCTTTTACAGTTGCAAAAAATTTCTCAACCTCAAACCTGAACTGGTCTGATATTTCTCTTAGAACACTTCCTTTGTTAATCTTAACTGCGTACTTTAATGCCTCAACAACATTTTTGTCCAGACCTGCCTTCTCTGATAGAGTTTTTATCAGTTTTTCCTTTTCTTCAAAAGGAAGCTGGGGATTAAGTATAAAGTTCCTGAAGGATTTTTCCTTCCTGTAAAGCTCCTGAATTAATGCAAGATCATCTGAAACTTTTATAAGAGCTGTTTCTTCTTTAGGGATTTTATTTAATAGAACTTTGACAATCCTTTTTAACACCTTTTTATCTATCTTCATTAAACCCTCCGTTTATGAAATACTTTTTAGGGATTTGAGTATGATTTCCTTTTCAACTTCCGGATTGATTTTTTCCTTTACTATTTTTTCAGATATTTCTATGGCTTTATGAACTGCATATTTTCTCAGCTCATTCTCTCCTCTTTTAATCTCAACCATTATTGTATCCTTAGCCTGGGATTTTATCCTTTCTGCCATCTCCTGAGCTTCTTTAACCGCTATCTCTCTTTCTTTTTTTGCTGTTTCTTCAGCTATTTTTAGGGATTCTTCAAATTTCATTTTGGCATCTTCAAGCTTTGCTTTGGCATCTTCAAGGGCTTTTCTGCTTTCTTCCTGTGCTTTTTGTGCTTCCTCAACCATTGAAGCTATTGATTTTCTTCTGTTCTCAAAAAACGCAACTCCCCATTTTTTTATAATCCATGCTAAAAGAGCCACAAGGAGAATTGTGTTAAGGACTTTCCAGATCATTAAACCCTGAATCTCTTCTGAAGCCAATGTTACAGATACAATACCCAGAGTAAGCAAAAGAAGATTATTCATGCCGCCTTCTCCTTAAGAAGTAGTTTTTCTGCTATCTCTTCAGCCATACTTTCAATAATCTTGTCCATTGTCTTCTTTTCTATCTCAACAGTCATCGCAACCTCTTTTTTGGCATCTTCAATCTCTTTTTCCGCTTCTTCCTGAGCTTTTCTCAGAATATTATTTACCATCTCAGATGTTTCTTTATGGTACTGCTCCATTATTTTTTTGGACTCTTCTCTTGTCTGGGCGAGGATTTTTTCAACCTCTTCAAGTATCTCATTTGCTTTTTTGTTGTTTTGCTCAGCTTCTGCAAGAAGCTGTTCAACTGCCCTTTCTCTTTCATCAAAAGCTTCAAGGTATGGGTCAAAGTATATTTTTTTCATAACAAACATAAAAACAAAGAATATAGCAAGCTGTACGATTAGAGTAATATCAGGTATTACATGAACTTCAGGCATTCTCCTAAATCCTCCACAGAATAATTTCAATCTTAATTATCATATCACAATATTTATATCCTGATCAAATAGGTAGGTTATAAGGCTGTGAAAAATGAAGATTTTAGCTTACAGATTATTCAACATAAGAAAGATCTAACTTCTTTAGATCTTCATCAACCTTTTCTATTCTGACCTTTATTCTATCCCCAAGACGAAAAACTCTGTTATCGCTGATAAGCCTCTGGTTCACCTCATCATAACTGAAATGGTCAGGAAGGGTGTTTATGGGAATAAGTCCTTCAATAATGTATTTCTGAAGCTCAACAAAAAGTCCAAAGGAAACAACACCTGTTATTATGCCTTCAAAAACCTCCCTTACATGGTTTGAAAGAATTCTGAGCTTTAGTATATCAAGGGCATCCCTTTCAGCATCATCTGCCACCCTTTCCATTTTTGAACACTGCTTTGCTATATCCTCAAGTTTTGAAGGGAGTGTCTGGAGATCTTTCTTGGTAAACCTTCCTTTTATTGCCTTCTTAAGCATTCGGTGAACATTTATATCTGCATATCTTCTTATCGGTGATGTGAAGTGAGTATAACATTCAGATGCAAGACCAAAATGTCCTATGTTCTCAACTGTGTATTTTGCCTGTTTCATAGTTCTGAGCGCCATAAACCTTACAAGTGTTTCCTCAGGAGTTCCTGATACTTTTTCAAGTATTTTCTGTATAAACTTAGGTGTTATCTTTTCAGGATAGGAAACTTCGTATCCTAAACCTGCAACAAGATCAACAAATTTTACAACTTTATCAAGATCTGGTTCTTCATGTGTCCTGTATATGAACGGGTAACCTTTCTCAAACATAAATCTTGCTACAGTCTCGTTAGCTATTATCATAAACTCTTCTATTATCCTGTGGGCAAGATGTCTCTCATAAGGGACAACATCATAAGGATCTCCTGTTTCTGTAAAAAGTATCTTGCTTTCAGGCATATCAAAGTCTATGCTTCCCCTTTTCTCTTTTGCTTTCATCAGTATTTTTGCCAGTTTTTCCATATCTCTGAGAGGTTTTACTACCTCCGGATATTTCTCTTCAAGTGCCGGATCTCCTATTATCAACCTGAGGGCTTCATCGTATGTGAGCTTTGCTTTGCTTATTATTACGCTTTCGTATATATCGTAATCTATCACCTTTCCTGATCTGTTTATCAGCATCTCACAGGTAAATGCATACTTTTTTTCATACGGTCTTAAACTGCAAAGCTCTGCGGCAAGCCTTTCAGGCAGCATGTGAAGGGCTTTTTCAGGAAGATAATACGTATTTCCCCTCTGGTAAGCCTCCAGATCAATGGCAGACCCTTCCTTCACGTAGTGGGATACATCTGCTATATGAACAAAAAGCCTGAAGTTATTTCCCTCTTTTTCTATCGCCACAGCATCATCATGATCCCTTGCAGATTCAGGATCAATTGTAAAGCATACCTGATCTGTTAGATCTTTTCTGTTTCTGGTTATTCTGACAACAGGGGAAAGCTTTTCAGCCTCCCTTACAGCTTCCGGTGAATGCTCTGTCGGGAGGTTGTACTTTCTTGATATTATCTCTGCAACTGTAAGGGTGTTTTTGGTTTTTCCCAACACCTTAAGAACCTTGCCCCTTCCCCTTTGTTTAGGAGCCGGATATTGGGTTATCTCTATTACAACATAAGTTTCAGGCTCAAGTTTATTCTTTTTCGCATCTTTTTTGTTTATATAAATCCGGTGGGGAATAACAGTGTCTGAAAGGAGAACATAATGTCCTGTTTTATCTTTGTAGTACTTCCCAACAGCTGTTTTTATAGCTCTTTCAACAACCTTTACTATTTTTGCCTCATCTTTTTTTCTTCTTTTTACAGCTTTTGCAAGAACAATATCCCCATCAAAAAGGTATCTCATCTCAGGTGGAGGAATAAAAAGATCTTCAACCTCTTCACCGATGATTAAAAATCCATACCCGCTTGGATGGGCTTCAACCCTACCTTCTAACAGCCCTTCCTCTTTATGTTTCCATTCTGTCAGAAGGTATTTCCCCTTCTCATATCTGATTATCTTTTTTTTCTGGAGTTTTTTCAGGATTTTTCTGAGAACTTTTTTCTCTGATTTGGGTACTCCAAGTTTTCTCTGTAGCATCTTAAAATAAACAGGTTTTCCTTGGTGTCTTAAAAAATTAACAATATCCTTCTCTGTTATTTCCATTC
>JALTAS010000078.1 GCA_027058925.1 Persephonella sp. | reverse complement strand
CACAAGTATTATTGTAGATATCACAAAGGTGAGATAAATTAGTATAAGCTTAAGTTTTTCTAAATTTGCAAGGGTTCGGTTTAAGTTCTTACCAACATAAACATTGTAAAGAGTTCCATTTTTTTTGATTGCACTTCCAAAGATGACATCATACCCTTTTATTACATAACCTTGAAAAAAACGATTTATGTCGCAGAGTTTGTTTTTGTAAAAAACTATTTTTGCCTCTCTGTTATAAACACAAAGGTAAGTATCTTCAGGGATATTTATATTTCTCACTATTGAAAAATCAACAACAGGGTTCTCAACAGCTTTTGAAACCTCAAAGGCTAAACTTTTCAGCTCATCAGATATTTCATAAAGGATCTGTTCTTTGTAAAAGTAGTAAATACTTCCCGAAAAAGCAGCAAGTATTAAGGTTGATATTGAAGAAATAAGAAGAGTTATTTTAAAGCGAGCTTTTAGAAATTGATCTAATTTCATTCTATTTTGTATCCTACTCCGGAAACATTCTGGATAATGTCCTTATCTTGAAGTATTTTTCTAAGCAGTTTAATGTTTGCCCTTACTGTCTCCCTTGACGGATAATCTGTTATATCCCAGCATTTGTTCATAAGACTTTCGTATGTGACTACCTTTCCTCTATTTCTGATAAGCTGTTCAAGTATGCAGAAAAGTTTTGGGGTAATGATAAGGGATTTACCGTCCCTGTAAACCTCCCTTTTTTCAAGATCTATCGTGATATCTCCGATTTTGACAGTGTTTGATTTTTCCGTTGAAACCCTTCTGATCAATGCTCTTATCCTTGCAAGAAGCTCATCTATCTCAAAAGGCTTAACAAGATAATCGTCAGCTCCTATATCAAGTCCTTTCACCTTATCCTGAGTTGCATCTTTTGCTGTCAGCATCAGGACAGGCGTGTCGTCTCCTTTGTCTCTCATGATCTGACAGACTCTATACCCATCAATTTTTGGGAGCATTATATCCAAAACAACAAGATCATAATCATAAAGGTTCAAAAACTCTAAAGCCTGCTCACCATCATAAACAGAATCAACAAGATAGTTGTTTATTTCAAGTATCTCTTTAAGCGTATTGTTAAGCTCTATATTGTCCTCAACAATAAGTATTTTCATACCCTAAAAATTACTCCACATTTAGTGAAATTTATGTGAATTAATATATTCCTGTTTATTTTATTTTAAAGCAGGTTTATAGTTATTGATATGAGAACTGGTGTAATAAAGGCTTACATGCTTAAGGAATTTACAGAGCTTGTAAGGACAAAACTGATAATTCTGGTTTATCTACTTCCAAGCATGATACTCATTCTTTTCGGGTACGGAATAAAAATGGAAGTAAAAGATGTAAGGACTGTTATACTTGATTATGATAAATCAAAACTTTCTTACCAGATAATATCAGCTTTTGAGCATTCAAAATATTTTTCTCCAGAGGTTTTAAACATCTCCGAAAAAGAAGCCCTTTCACTTATGAAAAAAGCAAAAATAGATATGATCGTTATTATTCCGGAAAGTTTTGAAAAAAACCTGCTTAAAGGCACTATCTCTGAAATCGGGATATTCATAGATGCATCATTTCCTTTTAGAGGTCTGACTATACAGAGTTATGCAGAAGGTCTGCTTTATAACGAAGCTTCTAAACTGCTTTCTTCTGACAAAACAGGTTTGATCACAGTAAATCAAAGAAACCTTTTTAACCAATCTATGAGAGATGAGGATGCTATCGTTCCGGGACTTATAGGAATAGTTCTGCTGGTAGCTCCTGCTATTTTGTCTGCGCTTGTTATAGTGAGGGAAAAAGAAAGGGGAACTATATTTAATTTTTATTCTTCTCCAGTAAAAAAATCAGAATTTGTTGTGGCAAAACTTACGCCTCCCTTCTTGCTCCATTCTGTAAATATTTTTGTAATGTTTTTGTGGGCAACTTACCTGTTTAAGGTTCCGTTCAGGGGAAGCTTTTTAACATACTGGCTTACCTCAGAGGTTTATGTAATGATCAGCGTTGGTATAGGCCTTCTTGTCTCAATAGTGGCGAGGGCACAGATAGTTGCTATAGTTTTAACTATCATAATTACTGTTATTCCCGGTTTTTTGTATTCAGGGATTATTATGCCTATTTCTGCAATGAAAGGTGAAGCCTCTATAGAGGCACACATATTCCCTGTTATGTATTTTAATCACATAATCTACGACACATTTCTGATCGGACAGGGTTTTGGTTCAGAGAAAAACCTGTTTTATTTTGTTGTTTTGGTTATGTATGCTCTTGGTCTTTTGAGTTTAGGAACTTTGCTTATGAAAAAGGAACTGAGATGAGAGCTTTTCTGGCTGTTTTGCTTAAAGAGCTTATAATGTTTTTTAGAAGCTGGGGGCTTGTTGCTGTTGTATTATACTCTTTTACTGTTGATGTTTACATAGCCGGAAAAGGTTTTGAGGTAAAACCGAGAAATGTTTCTGTAGGTTATGTTGATTATACAGATGGTGTGATCCCAAAAAAGATCCTTTCTCACCTTCATCCACCTGAATTTCAGGAGCCGATCAGGTTTAACTCACAAGAAGAGCTGAATAAAGCGATTTACAACAGGGAGATCATTGTCGGTCTTGTTTTTGATCCTGATTTTGAAAAAAACTATTTTAAAGGAGAAGCAAAGCTTAATCTTCTTCTTGATGCAACAGCTGCAGCCCAGAGTTATGTTACTCTGTCTTATATTCAGAACATTGTTCTCAGGTTTAATGATCTAAATTTTCATGTTGAGCTCAAGACCCATAAGCTTTTTAATCAAAATTCGGATACACCAAAATTTTTAGCCCTTGCTGAGTTTTTATCAATACTTACTCTTATTACGGTTATACTGTCTTCTGTTGTGTTCGTCAAAGAAAAGGAGAGCGGAACGTGGGATATTATGCTTTTGATGCCTGTTGATTCAAAAATTATTATCCTTGCCAAAAGCCTCTCCCAGATAATAATTGTAATGGTTGGGACTATTATATGTACAGGTATTGTTCTTTTTGGGGTTTTTGATCTGCCTATGAATGGAAGTTTTCTTGCTTTTGTGTTGCTTACTTTGATGTACACTTTCTCAGCAACAGGGATTGGACTTTTTGTAGCTTCTGTTGCACAGAGTCTTGTTCAGGTGGCACAGCTTTCTGTAATAATAATGATGCCTATTATATTTTTGAGTGGTTCATGGACGCCGATTTATTCTATGCACCCTGTTCTGCAAAAGTTGTCATTATTGTCCCCCCTCAGGTATTACATAGAAGGGTGTGAGTCGCTATTTTTTAGAAGAACACCGGTTTTAGATCTGTGGCTGTATTTTGTTGCCCTTTTTATTTTAGGATCAGCTTTATATCTGTTTGGATTTAGAAAGATAGGTAAACTGTTTTGATAGAAGTTATTTCAGATGAAACGACAATAAAATAAATTACCTGATCTGTAAGATCAAGAAGGTTTCCAGTTTTATCTTTGAAAGTTAATCTGTATTTCCTTGTATCTCCTTTATGCAAAACAAATCTATTATGCACAGAATATCTCAAGAGTGTTTTAGAAAAAAGATAATGAAAACCGGAGAAAAGAGATGAAAAACTTTCTAAAGTTTTCTATTTGAGTTGAGGTGAAAGGGTGGATTTTGCTAATTTGACAGTTTCTTTTAACCAATCAACCGCTTCCTTCAGTTTTAAAGTTTTTATATTTTTCATATAATTCTGTTGCTTTAAGGTCATACTCATACAATTTTTCTTTATCTTTTTTTGAAAGAAGATGCTTATTTTCTTCAAGTTCTTGTCTATAAAGAAATATAAGAT
>JALTAS010000077.1 GCA_027058925.1 Persephonella sp. | reverse complement strand
CTATCTGATGGAGGGTGTCAAGTGCAACAACAACAACGATAAGGGCTGATGTTCCCCCAAAGTAAAATGGAACATTAAGCCATTTTATTAAGAACATTGGAAGAACAGCTATAGCAGCAAGAAAGATTGAACCAACAAATATTATTCTTGTCAGAACAAAATTAAGATATTCAGCTGTCTGTGATCCTGCCCTGACTCCTGGGATAAATGCTCCGCTTTTCCTCAGGTTGTCTGCTATATCCACAGGATTTACAAGTATGGCTGTGTAAAAATATGAGAAGAATATAATAAGTGCAACATATATCACAAAATAAACATAACTCTGGGGGGATAAAAGATCTGCTATAACCCTTGCTATATGGCTGTGTTCAACGAACATCTGGGCTATCGTAGCAGGAAACATCAATAGAGCAACGGCAAATATGATTGGTATAACACCAGCAGGATTTAGCTTAAATGGAATATATGTGGCTGTCTCTCCTATTGCACCTATATTTCTTCTTGCATAATTTATCGGGATTCTTCTTTCTGCTTCCTGTATGTAAATAATTCCGGCAACAACTACAATTATAATAGCTATAGCTGTTCCAACCTGAAATACAGATAACTCCCCAACCTTTAACTGTTCGTAGGTGGTTATAATAGCGTTTGGGACTCCAGCAACTATACTCGCAAGGATTATCATTGAGATACCGTTTCCTATGCCAAACTCTGTTATCCTTTCACCTATCCACATAAGGAAAACAACGCCTGTTGTTATTATAACCGTTGTTAAAAATATGAATACAAATGGTGATAGTGATATTAAATGCTGCCCGGTTTCTGTTGTTATGTTGCTTATCCATGTTGCAAGGGCAAAAGACTGGAAGGCTGCTATAGCTATTGTTAGATATCTTGTGTACTGGGATATCTTCCATCTGCCGTACTCACCCTCTTCTTTCTGGTATCTTTCAAGAGTTGGAATAACAGATGTTAAAAGCTGCATTATTATCGCCGCAGATATGTAGGGCATTATCCCAAGAGCAAAGAGGGAAAGCCTTCCTAAAGCTCCCCCGGAAAAAAGGTTATATATGTTGAATAATGCTCCTCCAGAAGCATTAAAGTAGTGGGCAAGGGTCTGGGCATCTACACCGGGAACAGGTATGTGAGTTCCCAGTCTGTAAACAGCGAACATTATAAGGGTGTACAGGATTCTTTTTCTTAAATCCTGTATCTCTAAAATATTCTTTATCTTTTCAATCAATAATAGCCCTCTCTAAATCAGCAGATTATTCAATTATTTCACAGCTTCCACCTGCTGCCTTTATCTTTTCCTCAGCAGATTTTGAAAATTTGTGAGCTTTTACTTTGAGAGGTTTTGTTAAATCACCGTCTCCTAAGATTTTCACAGCTTCTGTGCAGTGGATTATTCTTTTTGATTTCAGGATCTCAGGGGTAACCTCTTCGTTTGCCTCAAACCTTTCTTCAAGTGTTTTAAGATTAACTATCTCGTACTCTTTTTTATTTGGGTTTTTAAATCCTCTTTTTGGTATTCTCATTATAAATGGGGTCTGCCCACCTTCAAAGAATGCAGGAAGATTTCCGTATCCCCTTCTTGATTTTTGACCTTTATGTCCTCTTCCTGATGTTTTCCCGTGTCCTGAGCCTATACCTCTTCCGACCCTTTTGTGATTTTTTGTTGCCCCTTCAGCAGGTTTTAATTGGTGAAGTTTTATTCCCATTACTCTACTTCCTCCACTTGAATAAGGTGTTTTACCTTTCTGATATTCCCAAGAACCATGGGATTTTTTTCAAGAATTCTTTCATCATTAATCTTTTTTAAACCCAGAGATTTTACAGCCTGTATCTGATCTTTTCTTTTTCCTGCAAGTCCTCTAATAAGTTTTACCTTTATTTTCATTTTTTCCTCCTACTTCACTATTGGAGAAGATGCGTATATTCTGTAGTTTTTTCTTATTTTTTCTTCATCAACCCCCCTTATTTTTGCAACATCTTCAGGGGATCTGACCTTTAAAAGCGCATCAAAAACAGCCCTTACTATATTGTTAGGGTTTGTTGTTCTGCTTATTATTTTTGTGAGTATGTCTGTAACTCCAAGTAGCTCAAGAACAGGTCTAACAGGTCCTCCAGCAACAACACCTGTACCTCTCCTTGCAGGCTTAAGGAGAACAACGGCAGATTCATACTCTCCGATAACATCATGGGGTATTGTTCCTTCAATAAGAGGAACTTTTATAAGATGTTTTTTCGCATCTGCTATAGCTTTTGCTATTGATGGAGGAACCTCATTTGCCTTTCCATGTCCAAATCCTACATGTCCGTTCCTATCTCCAACAACAGCAAGCGTGGAGAATGAAAATCTTCTTCCACCCTCAACAACCCTTGTAGTTCTCCTTATTTCCACGATCTTCTCTTCAAGCTGAAGCTCTGCAGTGTTGATCGGTTGTATTTTCTGCCTTTCTTCAATTAATTTTTCTATGCTTTTTACTCCCATACTTTCACTCCTGATTAAAATTTTAATCCTTTTTCTCTTGCAGCCTCTGCAAAGGCTTTCACCTTACCGTGATATATAAAACCACCTCTATCAAACACAACGTTCTGTATGCCTTTTGAGAGGGCTTTTTCAGCTATGAACTCTCCAAGTTTTTTTGCCATCTCTATATTTTTTCCGCCTCTAACTCCGTATTTTTCAACAAAGTCTTTGTCTATGGTAGAAGCGCTAACAAGTGTTTTTCCTGCCTCATCATCTATGATCTGAACATAAAGGTTGTTCAGGCTTTTAAAAAATGCCATTCTTGGTCTTTCAGCTGTCCCAAAAACCTTTTTTCTTATTCTTTTATGTCTTATTAACCTTTTTTCTCTTCTTGTTTTTACCGCCATCTAACTTCTCCTCTCAAACAGATTTATTTTTTACCTACAGATTTTCCTGCTTTTAGTTTGAGAACTTCTCCTTTGTACCTTATTCCTTTTCCTTTGTAAGGATCTGGTTTTCTGAACTCTCTTATCTCTGCTGCAACCTGTCCAACCTTCTGCTTGTCTATTCCTGAAACCTTTATTATGTTTCCTTCAACAGCTATCTGGACACCTTCAGGAGGCTCGTAAACTATTGGGTGTGAGTATCCAAGCTGCAGCTCCAGAGATTTTCCTTTCATTGCAGCCCTGTATCCTATACCAACAATCTCAAGCTCTACTGTAAATCCTTCTGTTACGCCTTTTACCATATTTGCAAGGAGAGCCCTTGTTGTTCCATGTATAGCTCTCATAAATGCTGAATCGTTAGGCCTTTCTATTTTTACCTGATTGTCCTCAATTTTTATTGTAAGATCAGGGTTAAAATCATTCTCAAGCTGTCCTTTTGGTCCTTTTACAACCACATGATTGTTTTCTTCTATCTTTATATCTACGCCGTTTGGTATATCTATAGGTTTTTTACCAATCCTTGACATCTATAATGCCTCCTTTTTTATTACCAGATGTAGCAGAGAACTTCTCCGCCTACCTTTTCTTTTCTTGCTTCAGCATCTGTTATGATACCTTTGTTTGTTGAGAGTATAGCTATTCCAAGACCTTTTCTCACATAAGGGATACTTTTAACATCAACATACTTTCTTAAACCTGGTTTTGAAACCCTTCTAAGCCCCTGAATAACAGGTTTTGTATTTCTTGGACCAAGATATTTCAGTTTTATTATCAGTGTTCCCTGATTTCCTTTTTTATTTTCTTCAGAGATTGTGTAATCTTCTATGTATCCTTCTCTTTTTAATATCTCAACTATTCTTTCTTTAATTTTTGAGTGGGGGACATAAACCTCGCTTTTTCTTGCTTTAATCGCATTATTGATT
>JALTAS010000076.1 GCA_027058925.1 Persephonella sp. | reverse complement strand
CACATATACCTCATCAGCTACGACACGCTAAAAAATGATTACAAGTTCTCAAAAGATTTATTAAAAAGATTTTCAAAAGATATAGATCTGATCATTCTTGATGAAGCCCACAACATTAAAAATCCAGATGCTCTTAAAACAAGAGCCGTAAAGTTTATCTCAAAAAACTCCAAAATAAGATGGGCATTAAGCGGAACACCTCTTCAAAACAACCTTAAGGAACTTTTATCCCTTTATGAATTTTTAAATCCCCAGTTTAAAGTAGAAAAGAAAATCGGTGAAGAAGAAACAAAAGAACTTATAAGACCTGTTATGCTCAGAAGATTAAAAAAAGATGTTTTAAAAGATCTTCCTGAAAAACTACCTACGGAAATTGAAAAGTTTGAGCTTTCTCCACTCCAGCGGGCAGAGTACGACTATGTTTTAGGAAAAGAAACCGAAAGGCTTCAGGAGATTTACGACAGGTTTAAAGGAGAAAAGAACTTCAAATTCATAATGAAGCAGAACCTTATCCAGTCAATTCAGAAACTGAGGCAGATATGCAACTTCCCAACAAAAGGTATAGACAGCCCAAAAATGGAAAGATTAAGGGAGATGGTTGTAGAGCTTATAAAAGACGGAGAAAAGATCATTGTTTTTACAAACTTTGTTAAAGCTGGTGTTGAAAAGATAGTGAAGAATCTATCCTTTTACATAAATCCAGATTACATTGTCACATACCACGGCAGTATGAAACCTGAAGAAAAAAAGGAGGCTGTAAAGCAGTTTAGAAACAACAGCAAAAAATATGTGTTTATAGGCACATTAGGATCAGCAGGCGAAGGGCTGACCCTTGTAGAATCAAGTTATGCCGTATTTTTTGATCTACACTGGAATCCTGCAAAAATCTGGCAGGCTGAAGACAGAATTCACAGAATAGGCCAGAAAAATAAAGTTAACATATATAGCTTTGTTATGAAAAACACCGTTGAGGAAAAAATAATTCAAAAGTTAGAAGAAAAAAGAAAAATGATAGATAATGTTATAGATGGAATAGAAAATAAAGAAACAGAGCTGATTTCCATAGAGGATCTTATAGATTTTGTAGGTCTAAAGACCTGCAAGGAGGATACCAATGCACTACAGAACAAAGGTTCAGCCTAAGAACATAGAATCTCCATTTAAACCAGATGAGATGTTTTTTTCAATAACAGATTTAAAAGGAATAATCCTTACTGGAAATGATGTTTTTTACAGAACAAGTAAATTTTCAAAGGAAGAGTTGATAGGAGCTCCCCACAACATAATAAGGCATCCAGACATGCCCAGAATAGTTTTTAAACTTCTTTGGGATTATATAAAAACAGGAAAACCAATAGTTGCTTATGTAAAAAATATGGCAAAAGACGGAAGTTACTATTGGGTTCTGGCGACTGTAATACCTCTAAAAGATGAAAAAGGAAAAAACAAAAAGTATGTATCAATAAGAATAAAACCAACCACAGAATACCTTGATCTTGTAAACAGGCTTTACAGAGAACTCCTTGAGGCTGAAAAATCAGGAGGAATGGAGGCTTCTTATAAAGTTCTGTTAGATTCTTTAAGAGATTTAGGTTATCAATCATACGACGAATTTATGAAGACAGTCCTTTCTAAAGAGTTAGAATCAAAAAAAGATATACTAAAGGTTGAGGATACAAGTGTTCCTGATCTTGAAAAAGAGTTCTACCAGATAATAAAATCAGTTTTTGGCGAAGCAAAAAAGCTTGATCAGGTTTACGACAGTATATACAAAAAGATAAACGCCTTTGAAGACTTTGCCAAAATACTCCATGAGAAATCAGACAGAATATTCAGCCTGACAGATTACATAAGGCTTATATCATTAAACTCATCTGTTGAGTCATTTAAACTTGGAAGCAAAGGGGCATCCTTTTCTGTTCTTTCTGCAGAGATGAGAAAAAATTCTGAGATGGGAAACAAGATCATTGAGGAGATGAAAAAGCTTACAAAAATGATAATGGATAACATGGACAGCATTGTTATCCTTATAAATATATCAAAACTTCAGGTTATTATGATAACCAAATTCCTCAGAGAGGTTTTAAAAAATGTAGAGAAGCACAGCTCACAAGAAGAAATTGAAGAAATAGAAGAAAATATAAGAAATCTTCTTCACATTCTCCTGACAGATGCCAAAGAAATAACAGAAAACTCGGAGAAGATGCAAAAACATCTAAGAGAAATAGATGAACACATGAAAAAGCTCAAAATTCTTATTAAAAGACTTGAGTTTTTATATCTGAATGGTATGGTAGAGTCTGCTCATCATACCGAAACAAGTTTTTCAATAATATTTACAGAGGTAAATAAATTAGTTGAATCAACAAGAGACGTTTTAGACAGCCTTCATGTTCCACTGTTTGAAGTAATTGAAAAAAACAAAGAGATGGGAAGAGAGTTTAAAAATGTTTATACTCTCATTAATAAGATGTACAAAGAACTTGAAGCTATTGAAAATGTAGCTCAGGAGGTTTAAATGGGATACATCGTGGTTTTTGTCACATGCCCCGATAAGAGCGTTGCTGAAAAAATAGCAGAAGATCTGATAAAGGAAAAGCTGGCTGCATGTGTAAACATAACAGGAGAGGTAAATTCTATATACTTCTGGCAAGGTAATATTGAAAAAGACAGAGAATACCTTATGATAATAAAAACAACTGAAGATCTATTTGTAGATTTAGAAAGGTTTATAAAAGAAAAACATCCTTACACAGTCCCTGAGATAATAGGTATGCCTATAATAAAAGGCTCAAAAGAATACCTTAACTGGATTGATAAAACTGTAAGCAGGGAATAATGAGAGAAATACTTATTTTTATCATCTTTGGTGCTTTTGTTTTACTGAGTATTTTTGGGGATAAGTTTATCTTCTCCTTACTTAAAATACTGGGAGGGTCTGGTATGGCTCCGTCTATTATAATACTTGCAATATTTATAATTATTTTCCTCGCTTCAGCTATCAAAATTCTTCCTGAATATGAAAGAGGCGTCATATTCCGTCTTGGTAGGGTCATAGGATCAAAAGGACCTGGCCTTATAATCCTTATTCCATTTATAGATAAAATGGTGAGGGTATCTCTCAGAGTTATCACAATGGATGTTCCAACACAGGATGTTATCACAAAAGATAACGTTTCTGTTAAGGTTGATGCTGTAGTTTATTTCAGGGTTGTTGATCCTGTGAAAGCGATAGTCAATGTTGAGGATTTTATTTATGCGATCTCCCAGATATCACAGACAACTCTGAGAAGTGTTTGTGGTCAGGCTGAGCTTGACGAACTGCTTTCACAGAGGGAAAAATTGAACATAAAACTTCAGGAAATAATTGATAAGGAAACAGATGCCTGGGGCGTAAAAGTGGTTTCTGTTGAACTAAAAAGAATAGATCTTCCTGAGGAACTTGTCAAAGCAATGGCAAGACAGGCTGAGGCAGAAAGGGAAAGAAGAGCCAAAATAATATCTGCCGAAGCAGAATTTCAGGCGGCACAAAAACTTGTTGAGGCTGCTGCACTCCTTGCAAAACAGCCTATCGCTATGCAGTTAAGATATCTGGAAACTCTCAACACAATAGGACAGAAAAATGCAAAAACTATCGTTTTTCCATTCCCAACAGAGCTAATGGGATTTATTGAAACCCTCAAGCAGAAAGAAAAAACCCAATAAAACTAAGCTTTATTTCAGTTTTTACCCACTTCCTTTTATCATGAGTATTGCATATCTTTTTATCAGGTATTATATTTATAAAAACAAACTAATAAAATATTACAATTATATGCTAAAATTTGGAGGAAGAGATGTTTAGTGAAAA
>JALTAS010000075.1 GCA_027058925.1 Persephonella sp. | reverse complement strand
CTTAAAGAGATGAAGAGAGAAGGTCTTATAATAGAAAGAACTGTTGTTAAAATAAATAGAGAAAAATTGGAAGACATCCTGATTGAGTGATGGAAATAAAAACTCCTTATCTTGCAGTTGACGGAATAATTCAGCTTTTTGATGAAAGCAACAATTTTAAAGGTATCGTTCTGATTGAAAGAAAAAATCCACCTCTGGGCCTTGCTATTCCAGGTGGGTTTGTGGATGTAGGAGAGACTGTTGAGCAGGCTGTCATCAGAGAAATGAAAGAAGAAACAGATCTTGATGTGGAGATAATAAGGCTTTTAGGTATCTATTCAGATCCTCAAAGAGATCCAAGGTTTCATACAGTTTCCATAACATTTGTTTGCAAAGCTTATGGCGAACCAAAAGCCAGAAGTGATGCAAAAGAGGTTCATATTTTTAAACTTGAGGAAATACCTTTTGACAGGCTTGTTTTTGATCATAAAAAGATCTTAAGAGATTATATCCTAAGATGAGGATTTATTTATTCCAAATTTAACCTATTATTATTTTTATGAGAGTATTAATTGTATATAACAAAGATTCTTCAAAGGTGATTTTCAGGACTGGAAGGCAGGTTAAAGAGATATATTCAGAGAAGACCATTAAAAAAATAGCTGATGTTTTAAAAAAAACAGGATATTATGTTGAGATTGCAGACGGAAATATAGAGATAATTGAAAGCTTAAAAAAATTTTTCAGTAAGGGTGAAGGTATTGTTTTCAATCTATCATATGGTATACAGGGTGAAGACAGGTATGCCCATATCCCAGGATTACTTGAAATGCTTGGGGTACCTTATACTGGTTCAACACCTGAAGGACATACGCTTGCTCTTAATAAGGTTGTTACAAAAATTATATTTAAACATTACGGAATACCAACACCTGACTTTTGGGTTTTTTCTTCCGAAGAAGATGATCTATCTATGGTTGAGTTTCCTGTAATTGTTAAACCCATAAAAGAAGCCCTTTCCCTCGGTATAAAGGTTGTCTACAATAAGGATCAATTGAAAAATGCAATCAAAGAGATAATATCAGAATTTAAGCAGGCTGTTATAGTTGAAAAATTCATTATTGGGAGAGAATTTTCTGTTGGTCTTTTAGGAAACGGAGAGAATCTAATAGCATTTCCTGTTCTTGAGTTTGATTTTGAAGGAGATATGAAAGCTATTCAAACAACATTCTTAAAGAAACATAAGCCTGTTAAAAAGATATGCCCTGCCAACATAACAGAAAAAGAAGCATATTTGATGCAAAAGCTAAGCAAAAAAGTCTTTAATATCTTAGGACTCAGAGATTATGCAAGAACAGATATCAGAATGGATATTGAGGGTAATATTTATTTTCTTGAGGTTAATTCACAGGCAAGTTTAGGAGAAACAGGATCCTTTTTTCAGGGGGCAAGAGCTTACGGTTTTTCTTACACAGAGATGATACAAAATATTCTTAAGACAGCTATTGAAAGATATCCATTTTTGGAGGATTAGATGGATTTAAAAAGAGTAGAGAATGCTTTTCAACCTGATGGGATAAAGTTCTTTGAAGCTGGAAACTGTATCGTGTCTACAGCATTTCCTGATGCAACACAGGCAGGTGTAGAGATATTCAGACAGGGAGGTAATGCTGTTGATGCTGCTGTTGCTTCAGCTTTATCTCTTGCAGTTTGTGAACCTCAGGGAAGTGGTATTGGTGGCCAGACAATGATGCTTATTTATACAGGAAAAAAGGTTGTTGCTATAGATGGATCTTCAAGAGCACCATCTCTTGCACATGTAAGTGCGATATACGAAGAAGATAAGTCTGTAGGTTACAGAGCTACAACTGTTCCCAGTACACTTGCTGTTTTAGGTTATGTACATAAAAAATATGGAAAACTTCCATGGCCAGCTGTTGTTGAACCGGCGATAAGAATAGCTTATGAAGGTTACAAAATAACAGAGCTTCAGCACAGACTCCAAAAAAGAGAGCTTGAAAATTTTAGAAAGGTTCCATCTTTTTCTGGTGGAAAGTACTTTCTTAAAGATGGCAAGCCGTACAATGTTGGAGATATTTTTAAACAGCACGATCTTGCAAAACTTTTAGAAGACATAGCAAGATATGGCTTTGAATATTTTTACAGAGATGAGCCTGCAAAAATTATAGATGCTGATATGAGAGAAAATGGAGGGCTTTTAAGATATGATGATCTTGCTCTTATACCTCTTCCGATAGAAAGAAAGCCTGTTGTAGGGAGATTCAGAGGACTCAAAATATATAGTATGCCCCCTCCAGGAGCGGGAAGACCTCTGATCTATTCGCTCCTGATGCTTGATGCCGTTTCACCAAAAGAACTTCATCAAAATAAGATAAAAAAAGTTCATCTATTAATAGAGATCATACGTGAAGCTCTTTTAGAAAGAACAGGCAGACCTTATGATCCGAATTTCTATCCCCAAATATCCCCTGAAAGGATGTTAAGTCCAAAGTTTGCATCAAGAAAAGTCAAGGAGATAGCAAAATCAATAGATTTTCATCTTCCTATACATGAAACATACGATGAGTACACAGAAACAACTCATCTCTCTGTGATGGATAGAAATATGGCAGTTAGTCTCACCCAATCTATAGAAAGAGTTTATGGAAGTAAAGCTGCTGCTGAAGGATTAGGGTTCTTGTACAATAATTATCTAATGGATTTTGAGTATAATAACCCTGAACATCCTTACTATTTGAGACCAAACTCAGTTCCATGGGCAACAGTATCACCATCAATAATATTTTTAAATGATGAGCCCTGGCTTGTTATGGGTAGTCCTGGAAGTGAAAGAATATTTTCTGTATTGACTCAGTTTTTAATGCATATAGTTGATGAAGAAATGTCTATAGATAAGGCTGTAAAACAACCTAGGATTCACAGTTCACTGGGTGGTCTTGTAAGTTATGAAGACAGGTTTGATACAGAGATAATAGATTACCTTTGGAGAGAAGGATACAGACTTGATAAAAGAGAACCTTACTCATTTTATCTTGGTTCTATACATGCAGTTCTAAGGAAGAGAGATGGTGGATTTCAGGGAGTTGCAGATGTAAGAAGAGACGGAACAGCAGGAGGTTTGTGATGTTTCCTGTTTTGATATCTATTCCTCACGGTGGATGGAAAGTGCCTCTTGAGGTAAAAGATATGGTTCTTCTTTCAAAAAGGGATATTTTTAATGATTCCGATCCTTATACAATAGATATATACGACATTGGAGAAAAGGCAGTGAAGGTTATAAAAACAGACATTGCAAGAGCCTTTGTTGACCTGAATAGAGCCCCGGATGATCTTCCTCCAAAAAATCCAGACGGTGTTGTTAAGACAAAAACATGCTATGGTGTGCGGATATACAAAAAACCACTTAGTAAAGAGTTGATTGAAATTTTGCTTAATAAGTATTACTACCCTTATCATAATCTGATAAAGCAGGTAATAAGAAGTAAAAAAATTGATATAGCTTTTGATTGCCATTCTATGGCAGCTATTGCTCCTCAGATATCTCCAGATGTGGGACAGGAAAGACCCACAATATGTTTAGGAAATGTTCATGGAAGATCTTGCGACTTTGAAACGACTGAAAGATTAAGAAAGGCTTTTATTGAGGCATTTTGCCTTGAAGATCATGAAGTAACTATAAACAGACCATTTTCTGGAGGTTATATAACAAAAATTTATGGCAACAATCCGATCAGATGGATACAGGTAGAAATAAACAGGAAACTTTATCTCTCTGATCCGTGGTTTGATAAAGAAAAATTATCAGTTAAAAAAGATAGATTAGATCAATTAAGAACAATGTTTTTAAAGG